>JAGQWV010000558.1 GCA_020437045.1 Saprospiraceae bacterium
GGTGAAACGAGATATTAAAATCCAGCCGGTGGTAAGACGTCATTCGAAATGCATTCTTATCTCCATAAGTCTCTTGCAGGCCGATAAAACCCTGATAGCTGTTACGATACTGATAAGACCGATCTTGATAAATCTGGTATCTGCTTACCGGAATAGTGATAGCATTTCCCGTACCATAGACCCAGCTTACCGAGGCATTGATGCGTTTAGAAAAATCATGGTTTACGACTAAAGATAAATCATGACGCCGGTCATAGCGAAAAGGAAAGACTTTGCCATTGTTAATTAAATCGAATTGCCGTTTATTCCAGCTTAAAGTATATCCGAGCCATCCGGTTGTTTTGCCCGTTTTTTTCTGAAAAAAGAATTCGACGCCATAGGCTTTACCGATCCCCTGGGTGATTTTATCTTGCCAATCATTTTCAAAACCAAAAAGAAAATCAGCTCCTGGTTTATAGGATATGACATTCTTCATTTCTTTATAGTAAGTTTCTACACTAAATTCATACTGATCGTTAATGGTCTTGGCGGCACCTAATGAAAGCTGCCAGCTTCTTTGCGGCAATACGGATTTTGTGCTAGGAACCCACAGATCCGTCGGTAGTGATAGCGCTTCAGAAGTCAGCAAATTGATATATTGATACATCGTATTAAATGCGCCTTTGATCGACCAGTCGTTGTTTAACAAATACCGGGTACTGATGCGTGGTTGCAATGAGCTGTACCATTTTCCTTCGGTTAAAAATCCGGAAAAATGCAGGCCAAGGTTTGTTTTAAAACGGCGCCAAACAAAGTCATCTTCCAGATAGAGATAAGATTCAATGGATTTGGCTTTTTGACTGCCGATGAGGGTGTCGAGATCGATATTCTGATCTTGAAATTTAACGGTCAATGCTCCCGGATCATAAATATGTCTCGTGGATCCTGCACCAAATTTTATATAATGATTTGGATTAGGGATGTAATCGAAATCCCATTTTAACCCAAAATCCTGTATTCCTGACAGATATTTAGTACGGTAATTACTTTCCGGCTGGTTAGGATTGATCTCAAACACTCCTGCCGTGGCAGCAAAATCATAGTCACTAAAAATAGCCGTCAGGTTGCTAAATACCTTCTGACTTACCTGCCAATTCCAGCGTAAGGAAGTAATGATATTGCCCCAGTCCAGGCCACCTTCCTGGATCGCATCCTCTTCTTCCAAACGGGTAAAAAAAACATCTCTTCCCGAATAAAGACTAATAAAAAGCCGGTGGCGACTATTAATCGAATGGTTATACTTAAAATTAAGGTCATAAAAATGCAATTTTGGTTTTATATCCACACCGCTGCGTTTACCCTCAGCCTTGACGATAGGTCTGGTCAAAAGATCGAGATAGGTACGCCGTCCGGATATGAGAAAAGAACTGCGCCCCTTGATCACCGGAGCTTCCAGCGTGAGTTTGGATGAAATCAGTCCGATCGCCCCTTCACCATGAAACTTCTCTTTATGGCCATCCTTTAAATTAATTTCCAGGATACTGGAAATACGACCACCGTATCGGGCAGGGAAACCGCCCTTGCTCAAGCTCACACTTTTTATTGCATCGGCATTAAACACCGAAAAAATGCCCCCGACATGAGAAGCATTATACACTGGCACGCCATCCAATAAGATCAGATTTTGATCCGGACTACATCCTCTTACATAAAATCCATTCTGACCTTCCCCACCACTTTGTACTCCCGGAAGCAATTGTATGGTTTTCAAAACATCCACTTCACCCAGCAAGGCGGGCGCTTTTTTTATCTGCTCAACCGGGATCTCCATTCTTCCCATCTGACTTTTTTCCTCCAGTCGTTCACTTTTCTCCGCGGTAACCTCGACGGTCGACAGGGATGTAGTACCATCCAAATCAACAGCCAACGTAGTATCCCTGTCCAATAAAAATCTTACGACCTTGCTTTGATATCCTGTATACGAGAATTGTAACGAAACGGAATCCTCGGAAAGAGAAATAGAATAAAATCCATAGGCATTTGTAGTGGTTCCTCTTTCCGAATGCAATTCATACACACTAGCTGATATCAGTCTCTCACCAGAATTTAAATCCGCGATGTATCCGCTTATGGTGTATGATTGTTGAGCAG
>JAGQWV010000559.1 GCA_020437045.1 Saprospiraceae bacterium
TGCCTGCAGCATGTATCCGGGTGATCAGGATTTTTTGGATAATGTCAAAAAAGAAGCCATTGACAATGTAAAAAGATTGCGGAATCATCCCTGTATCGCATTGTGGTGCGGAAATAATGAAATCGAAACCGCCTGGGGGGAATATCTTGAGCATGCCGGTTGGGGCTGGAAACAACAATATTCCGCAGAACAGCGTAAAACCATCTGGAATGATTATGAAAAAGTATTTCACCAAATTTTACCGGATGTAATAAAAACGTATACCCATGGAGATTTTTATTGGAAATCATCTCCAACAGCCGGGGATAAAATGCTGGCTACCTATGAATCACGCTCCGGGGATATGCACTATTGGGGTGTATGGCACGGGAAGCACCCTTTCACCGACTTTGATACGTATGTGGGCAGATTTATGAGCGAATATGGATTCCAATCTTTCCCCTTACTTTCTTCTGTGAAAAAATATACCACCATTGATGATTGGGACATCGAATCGGAGGTAATGGCCTCTCATCAACGAAGTGGAATTGGGAACTTAAGAATAAAAGAATATATGTCGGATGGCTACCAGGTACCCAATGACTTTGAACAATTCCTCTACGTCGGTCAGGTATTACAAGCAGACGGTATTCGCTACGCTATTGAAGCACACCGGAAAAATATGCCTTATTGCATGGGCTCCTTGTATTGGCAATTGAATGATTGCTGGCCTGTGGCATCCTGGTCAAGTATCGACTATTACGGAAAATGGAAAGCGTTGCAATACACCGCTAAGGAAGCCTTCAAGAACCAAATAATTTCCATCTGGACGGAAGGCGACACCATCAACATTTATGGGATATCCGATCTTGAAATTGATCAGGATGCAATTCTTCAAGTTGAGCTGATTGATTATTCCGGAAAAGCACAATGGAAGGAGGAAATCAAGTTTATTCTTAAGGGTAATAATTCCACTTTAATTTATTCTAAAAGGAAAGGTGATTTGCTGTTTGGAAATAATCCCGATCAAATGATCCTGGCAGCACACCTGATCAGCCAGGGTGATACGCTCGACCGGGCCCTATTTGATTTTGTGCTGCCTAAACATCTAAAATTAAAACCACCTTCGATTGATCTTACATGGAACGCTAATCAATTATCCGTCTCGACCGACACTTATGTAAAGGGACTCTACCTCGATATTCTTGGATGGGAAGGAAGGTTCTCTGATAACTTTTTTGATCTAATTCCCACCGAACCAAAAATACTGCATTGGTCAGGGGCATTAGATGACAGACAAAGAGATGCGCTAAAATATTTGCATCTGCAACAAACTACAATGAATGAGTAAAGTCCGGAAACGTAACGAACATCTCTGAATACTCCGGATTCCTGGCCAAGTTTCGGGAAATAGTAAGACAGATAAAGGAGTTCCGTTGTGCGCTCGAAGGCACTTTAGAGTAAGCCCCAGTCGGCCGCTTTTTTAATCATACCCACAGAATTTTTCACATCCATTTTTACGAATAAATTTCTCTTGTGGGTTGCTACGGTATTTACGCTTAAAAAAAGAGTTTGGGCAATTTGCTGAGTTGTATACTCTTTGGCAATTAATTTAATAACTTCTAATTCTCTTTTGGTAATCTGGGGAATTTGTCCGGGCAGGACCTTGGGTTTCTCATTTAAGCTTTCGATCATTTTGGAAGTGAGATGCGCGCTTAATACTTTCTTACCGGCATAGGCATCTCTGATTCCCTGAATAAGATTTTCTTTAGATGAATTTTTCAAAAGGTATCCCATGGCTCCTTTTTTAAATATGCTGGTGATAATGCTGCCCTCATCATTGGTGGTCAGAATAAGAATCTTTAGATCCGGTTTAATTTTAAGTGCATGCAATATAGTCTCCAGGCCGTCCATGACCGGCATCTGAAGATCTAATAACAAAACATCTACTTCCAGTTTCTTAAGGAGTTCTAAAGCCTGCAGGCCATGAGATGCAGTGCCTACTACCTGCAAATCCTGATCGCTTTCCAACATTGCCTTAATGCCATCCAATAAAATTTGATGATCATCTGCAAGAAGAATATTTATCATGATATCCCATTTATTTATTTATCAAACTATTGAGGTGAGAGGAACATTTATACTGATCATCGTCCCCTCCCCTGTCCTGCTATCGATCTCGTAATTTCCGCCCATATAATTCGTACGAAATTCGATACTTTTTAGTCCCATTCCCTTTTGACTGTCGACATCCTTTAAATTAAATCCCTTACCATTGTCTTCAATGGATATATTCAACCAGGTTTCGCTAAAAGTAAGTTGTAAGAGTACTTCTGTGGCTTCCGCATATTTGACAATATTATTAAAGGATTCCTGGATAATGCGGAATATCATGATATTATGGTGATCCTCAAGTACTATCTCTTTTCCATATACATTAAATTCCGTGTTGAAGGAATAGGAAAAATTCATGCTGCTTACCAAATCATCCAAAGCGTTGATTAAGCCCAATTTCTTCAAAGCCTGGGGCATCATCTCATGCGCAATTTTACGTACTTCTGAACAGGCTTCATCAATCATATCACTGGCCTTTCCATAAATTCGCTGTGTATTGGAATCATTGAACTCGATATAGAGACTACTCATATTTGCTTTGATGGATGAAAGCAGATTACCCAAACCATCGTGGAGGTCCCGGGCTATCCTTGATCTTTCTTTTTCCTGTCCTTCCATCATGGACCGCATAGAGATAATTTGTTGCTCTTGCTTTGCTTCAGCCAACAAGAGGCGATTGGCCCGGATTCGGTTACGATACCAAAGGAAACCAATCACTGATGTGCCAAAGACGATGGAAAGAAATAAAAGTAAAATATTCACCTGGTTTGCTTTTTTCTGGGTTACAACTTCTTCTTCTAATAGTCTAAGTTTTAATTTTTCTTTTTCGTACTGAATTTGTAGATCAGCCAACGCTTCCAAACTGGAAGGATTAAGTTTTTGTGCCTCATCAAACTTTTTCAGTGAATCCAGAAATTTATATGCACTGCGATAATCTTCATTGACCAGAAACCAATTCCGCTGAGCATCCATGATGGTATATTGGAAATCAATTCGGTCACTCATTCCCGGAAAACTGGCAGCTGCATCAAGGAGTTCAAATACGTCTTTAAATCCAAGCTGGCGATACTGAGTCATGATGCTAGTCGTATCATACCTCCATTTGATGGCTTCAGAAAGCAAATTAGCCATGTGGATGAGCGTCTCTGCGATTGCGATATTACCTGATTTCAGGCGTGCTGAATAAGCTCTTGCATGATACACTGCCGCCAAGCTCAGGTCTCCCAGCTGTCGATTTGCCTCGGCTATACCATGATAGACCCGTCCCAGTTTCAGAAAATTAAGCGGATCCTGTTGCTCTTCAAAAATCAAAGCCTGATTATATTTTTCCAGGGCATTTTGGGGTTCACCCATTTCGTTCAGACAAGCACCCCAATTGTTCATAATCAAGGCCTGACGATCTGCATCGCCGGACTCCAAATAATACTGGTAGGCGTTTTCAAACGAAGAAATGGCCTGATCATAGATACCATAATCCATAAACATTACGGCACGGGTATTGCTGACGAGACCCAATCCATCCAAGTCATTGGCCGAGGTAAAAGCCGTTAGTGCGCTATCCAGAAAAATCGTTTTTTGTTCCATTTCATCATAGCTATGACACCAGGCCAAGGCGTAATAAGCCTTTCCCACCAGCCTGGGTATTTTTTCACGTTTCGCTATCTGGAGTCCTTCCTGGGCATAAGCTACCGCCTCATCTCCCGCATAGAGAAATAGTGCCATCTCCAGTAATGTCTCGCACCTGATGGTATCGTTTTGAGTTGCGTTGAGGATTAACTTAAGACTATCGAGATTGTTACCAGCTAAGCTGCCGGTAAAAAGAAATAACAAGCCAAATATCAAACCAAAGACTATCTTCTGCATAGCTACCAATAAAATTACCGGATGTCTTCTGCTCTGATTGTATCTCTTGTCATTCCTTTTGATCAACGCATCGCTCTCCGGGGTTCATGGTAATATAAGACATTTCGAAAAATACCTGATTACATCCTCCAATTAATCCCGGTTGGTATTTCCACCAGATA
>JAGQWV010000560.1 GCA_020437045.1 Saprospiraceae bacterium
ATTCGTATTCGCTAAAAATAGTCGTTTTGTTGGGAGCGGGAAAATTTATCTTGATTGAAGCTTTCAGAAAATCAACACCTTAAAGACTAGAACAGACACGACTGACAGAAAATTATGCTCAAAAAATGCCTCTTTCCAGATTGTAGAATTCTGCCTCTGGAAATCTTTTATGCAAGCGCTGGATGGCCAGCTGACTTCGGATACCCTTGCGACAGTAGAAAACTACCGGTCGATCTAAATTGAGCTTATCTAAATTTAAATTGAGCTCTGACAGCGGAATTAATAAACCTCCAATGTTGTGATGTTGATGTTCCTCTTCTTCTCTGACATCTACTAATTGAAATAGCTTTCCTTCCTCTTGCCATTCTTTCAGCTCTGCCCTGCTAATCTGTTTTATTCCCATGGCTTTTCCCTTCTTCAATCTTTAGCTGCCAACCTTGTGCTTCCACCAAAAACCGTATGGTCTCCAACAGTTCCTGACCCCTTTCTTCTGCTTGTTTCAGTAAATCACTCTCAAGAGCCGTCTGCTCGATAAAATTCTTGGCTTTATTATTAAGACTATTGAGATCGGCAGTACTGAATGTATTAAAGGTGCCCTCAGAGAGGTCGTAATAGTCAAGATCGTGATCAATGCTCAGAATTTTTGGTCGTGGAAGTCCCCCAATCGTTATCACCATGGTGGCAGAGTTAGCGTCAACGGAGATTTGATCAAGATCATAACCCGCAAGAACTGTAGCTTTCACCCTAATCAGCGCTTTTTTGCGAAAAATCGACCAATTGTATCCATAGTAATCCTTGTAGTCATAGATCTCCGAAAAGTAACCACTGACGGTCACCAATTTGGCCACCTTTTCGATACGCTCCACAATCGTATTGGCTTGCTCTTCGACATGTTTTTGCGACCACGGCCACCAATTGCCGGAACTCAGATAAATGCCTAAGAAAAAAGCAACCAACACAGCCACAATCCAGGCATATTTTTTCATAACATAAGGTTCTAATATTCTGCCGGATACTTCAGACCTGAGTATTCACTTAATACGACTTTAACGGAACCAACGGAAATGGGTGACTCAATCATTAACGGAATTTTGTTGTCATCATCCGAAACCCAAATCTTCATGCCTTCATTGTCTTTGAATACATTGCCCACGACCAGCTGAGGGTGAAACAACATGGTCTTACAATTGCCAAGACCTTTCACCCGTTTTGTCTCGTCTTTACCTTCGTATTTCACCTTAATCGAATAAATCTTGCGATCTAAGTATATATTCATGGGGAGTTGGGTGCCGGCTGCCTTATCAGCGAATTTCATATTCCTCATAAGGTATATGCTGGAAAGAATATCATGCGTACAACCTTCAAGGGTAATCTCTTCCGTATCCAGTTTATCCGGTGTTTTCCCTTTTCTGGACACGGCAATGCCTCGATGATGTTCGTAATTAACATCATCGTACAATCTATAATTACCTTCAAGGACTTTTCGAATCGTTCTTTGCGGACGAAGAGTAGCTTTTTCTATGTAGCTATCATAATAATCCCTCACCTTAAAAATCCAATCATAAGACTTGTAAGTTTTTCCCACCGCAGAAATGTGATATTGGTTTGCTGTCTCCTCTACCCTAAATGTAACTTCTCCTGCAGCAATCCAGATAAAACCCCAGTTATAGTAGATTTTATATACGATTTGCTCACCAGGGGCAAAGACAGAATTCCTGGCAGAGCAGACCTCTTCCGAAGGTGCATCATCGGATTCACTAACCGAACCTTGACCAACCACCATAACTGTAAAAAGAAGGAGTATGCTCTTAAGATAATTCATTTTCTAAGGCAACGTTTGTCTTGATTTTCATAACGTATATCATGCCGACTAACGCTGGCAAAACTACGTTTATTACCCATAGACCATAACTGGCAGCAAGAATACTAAGTTCATTTACAGCAAAAAATTTCCACAGGAGAAGGGTGATCTCTCCTCTTGCCAACAAGGCAAACAACGATGGTAAGGGTAATCCGGATTGAATAAAATACCCCAATAGTATGGTTGCTATAGCAAAATCAGCCCGCACATTTATTTGAAAGAATTGTAGCAATAACCAATATTGAAAAACGTAGATCCCAATTCTAAAAATGGTTATTAAATATACGGGGCGATAGTAGCCCTGAGGTAAACTTCGGACAAAATCCAGTTGCTTCCATAAATCAGGCAGATAATGCCCAAATTTTTTGCGCAACATCATAAAGATAGTCTTGGCCTGGGTTGGCAAAACAATCACGATGAGCAAAAGTACAGAGATGAGAAGCCAGGATAAAACATCTCCGTACGGCAACGGATAAGAATGCCCGATCAGATAAAGCAGCGAAAGGATCCCGAGAATACTCAATGTAGCCAGTTGAATCAAGCTTCCAAATCCCAACACCGTCATGGCTGCAAGTTTCTTTGTTCGACTTACCGTCAGTACCCGCCCTAAATACTCTCCAATACGATTGGGAGTAAAGATTGATGTTGTAAGCCCTATCAGCACCGCCCGAATCGCCTTATAATTATTCATCAAAGAAACTGGTTGCATCAATGCACGCCATTTAATTGCTTCTGACCACCAGTTTAAAAATACCAGGATTAACGCCATAATCAAGTATCCTACCCGAAGGGTATTCATCTGCTCCTTAAAAGCGCTAAACAAATGACCTACATACTGTTGATTGTAGAAAACGCGAAATAGAAGAATGAAAAATATAACAAGGATTGCAACCTTGATTATAGCCAGCAAGGAGCGGTTTGGGGACTTTAATATGGTAGTGGTCGACATGTTTTGCCAAGATAGAAAAACCAGAGAGATATGGCTGCCCATAAAAAAGGGATATGGACTGAACCATATCCCAACAGATTTGAGTGTTTGAACTGCTAGGTGATAAAATTCAAACAGCCGCTAAAGTATGACTTACAGTCAATTATTCCAAATGTTACCGTACTCAAACATAAATGATAATTTGTTTTAATATCTTCAATCTCTGAAAAGCGGAATCATGGTAATTCTTGGGGTTGATCCTGGTACAAACAATTTAGGATACGCAGTATTGTCTATCGACCACAGGACGCTACAAGTCCTGGAACATGGTGTTTTTCGCCTCCGCAGAATGGACTCCCATCAGGACAAACTATACCATATTTTTAAGAAAATTGTAGAAATTATCGAGCAGTTTAATCCCGCAGAAATGGCCATTGAAGCACCTTTTCATGGAAAGAATGTGCAATCCATGCTCAAGTTGGGCAGAGCACAGGGGGTGGCCATCGCCGCTGCCCTACATAAGCAAATCAGCGTGCAGGAATATTCGCCAAAAAAAATAAAATTGGCCGTCACCGGTAATGGAAATGCCTCAAAAGAACAAGTTGCAGCCATGGTAGATCAAT
>JAGQWV010000561.1 GCA_020437045.1 Saprospiraceae bacterium
AATCCTGATGCTGACCGACAGCGTCAGTAAAAGCGAAACCGCGTATGGCCTTTGTCACACAAGGCTTTCGCTGATGATGAGATGGCGAAAAAGAAGCCGACAATAGTATTTGTTATTGTGGAAATGCTGCACTAGTTAAAATGATCAATTGAGGTCTGTCAGTTTAGCTGAACTTACCGTTCAGCGAAGTATGTATTATTGACTAAAATTTTTAATACGAGCATTGAAAAATACGATATCTTCGTGCCAGATTTTGCCACTCTCTAGTCAATGTATTCTTATTTGACACCTTTTAATCTTTGACATGAATCAGAAAATCAGTTTTGCTTTAAAATACCTTTTTATCTCCGCAGTTTTATTTCAATTTGTCCAGGCGCAGGTCTATGCACAGGGTAATCCGGGAAGACCCGGAGGAGGACAAATGAATATTGGTAGATTTTATGGAAGAGTGATTGATGAAGATGGAAAGGGAGTTGGTTATGCAGCAGTCTCTCTATACCGCATGCAATTCGATTCGGCCACACAAACTCGTCAGGAGGTATTGGTAAATGGTCAGATTACAGATGAACATGGTGATTTTAGCCTGGAAAATTTACCCATCAGAGGGCAATTTACCCTGAAGATTTCTTTTCTCGGTTATACGGAAATCAGTAAGCAAGTAAGCTTTGAGACGGAAGGGTCAAATGGTCAGGGACGCCCCGGCAATAATCAGGGACGACCAGGTGGAGGTTTCAATGCCGATAAGTATGATGTTGATTTAGGCAATATTAATTTATTACAGGAAGCCTCAAATCTAGATCAGGTTACGGTGACAGCTGAAGCAACTGGCGTTCAGCTGGCCCTGGATCGAAAGATATACCGGGTGGATAAGGATAACACTTCTGCTGGTGGAACTGCCATCGAAGCATTAAAAAACGTTCCGAGTCTGGCTGTTGATCTGGATGGAAACCTCTCCCTCCGAAATGGCTCACCCCAATTGTTTGTGGATGGGAGGCCGACCACGCTATCTCTGGATCAGATAGCAGCGGATGCCATTGAGACGGTAGAGGTGATTACCAATCCCTCGGCAAAATTTGATGCATCCGGAGGGCAATCGGGAATTGTCAATATCGTCTTGAAGAAGGATAAACGATTGGGATACAATGGAAGTGTTCGGTTAGGTGTCGATTCCCGAGGGGGGAAAAATCTTGGGGGAAATCTCAATGTCGGTGAAGGTAAGGTTAATGCATTTTTGAATGCATTTTATAATGAGCGAAAAGGAGACTCATACAATAATTCCATCCGGGAAAATCTTTTTGGTAGCCCTTTGACGAAGGTCTATCAGGATGGATATGGAAAGCAAAAAGGCTTTTTTGGAAACCTGAGGGCCGGACTGGATTGGTTTATGGACAATCGCAATACCATCACTTTTCAGGGAAGTATGACCCGGGGACAATTTGGACGACCTGAGACGTTAAATGTGCGAACTGATTCGCTGTATTCTTCGGGAATTACCTTTAGTGAATATACCCGGATCAACGATGGAGAGCGGAATTTCAGGAATGCTGGTGCGTCGGTTTTATTTAAGCACTTGTATCCCAAAAAGGGCAAGGAATTGACGGCGGATATAAACTATAATAATATCTTATTTGAAAGCAACAACGAGTATACCACCGATTACTTCAACCGTGATGTATCTTTTCGGGAAAGACAAGATGGAAGTGGAGGAACACAGATTGTTACCTTACAAACGGATTATGTCAACCCATTATCCGAAAAAATAAAACTGGAAACCGGAGCATATGCTTCCATAAGAAAAGTGGATAATGATAACTTTAACTATGTCTTTGATCCATCAATAAATGTCTGGGATCGAATAATGAACTTCAATGACCAATATGCGTACAATGACCAGGTACTTGCCGGATATGTAACCATCAGTCATCAATTTCCTAAATGGGGATATCAGGTTGGATTAAGAGGAGAAAGCAGTAATTATGAAGGAAGTCTAGCCGGTGAATCTACTTTTAGTAATAATTATCCTTTGAGTCTTTTTCCCAGCATTTTTATAACCCGTAAATTGAATGAAGAAGATAATTTGCAATTTTCTCTGACCAGAAGAATAAACAGGCCGAATTTCTTTCAATTAATTCCTTTTACTGATTATTCCGATTCGCTCAATTTACGGAGAGGAAACCCGGATCTTATTCCTGAATTTACGAGTTCCGCAGAAGTTTCCTATCAAAATATTTTTAAGAATGGTCACAATATATTAATTACCGGATATTATAAAAGAGCCCGAGATCTGATCACCAATTATCAATTTACCGAAGGAGAAGGTGCAGGAGAGGTCGTGATATCCACCTTTGCAAACTCCAACAGTAGTGAGGCTTATGGTGTGGAATTTACCGTGAGAAATCAGGTCTCTAAAGGAATAGATCTGACCTCGAATATAAATCTGTATAATTCGAAGGTGGATGCATCGAATGTTGAGGCCGGGCTTGTTAATGAACAATTTACCTGGTTTATTAAGGAAAACATGAATATTAAATTACCTGCCGGTATTACCTTGCAGGTTTCCGGACAATATCAAAGTAAAACCGCTTTTTCTCCCAATCAAGGCAGTGGCAGGTTTAGAGGACATTATGGCTCCAGTAATTCTGCTCAAGGTTATTCAACACCTTATTGGTATGTGGATGCCGCCTTACGAAAAGATATATTAAAACGAAAAGGCAGCATCACACTGGGTATGGATGATATCTTCCGCAGCAGAATCCAGGGTTCCTACTCTGAATCGACACTATTTGTTCAGGAAAACGAGCGATGGAGAAACTTTCAGGTGGTACGCCTAAATTTCTCGTATCGATTCGGAAAGACAGATACTTCTCTATTTAAGCGCAAGAACATGAATGTGAACGATAATGGCTCCGATATGATGGGTAACTAATTTATAATTTGACGAAGCCGATCGATTTCGAATGGTCATTTTAGTCAAAAAATTTAACCGGGATTTTTCATTAGGGTTTTGTCGTGAGAGTCAAAAGGCCAATAAAATCGGGTGCTCCACGGTAATTTTGCCTCGCAATCGTAGTCATATTACGGTGAGAAGCAAAATTGCCGGACGTACCTGATTTTACAGGTATTTGGGCTCGCAGTAGAAAGTCTAATGCATAATGCCGGTTTAAAAGAGTTGCCGGGGGGGTAACTCTTTTTCTTTGGATGAAGACCAACTATCTATGTCTTTCCTGCAACCATTTTAGGAAGAAGTCAGTCTTTCTGGAAAATAATGGTCATGCTTCGACATTCAATAAAAATGGCGTTTCGAAACTTTCTACGCCATAAGGGATCATTTGGAATCAATATTATCGGATTAGCTACCGGATTGGCCTGCGCATTGTTGATTTTTCTTTGGGTTTACGACGAGTTGCAGATGGATCAGTTTCATGAGAAGAATGACCGCCTGTACCGGGTCTTGGAACATCAACAATATAAAGATGGCATTATGACGACCTGGTCCACGCCGGGCCTTCTCGCGCAAACACTGGCAGAAGAAATTCCGGAAGTCGAGTATGGGGCAACCATTATGTGGCCGATGAAGCAGACCCTTTCCGTTGAAGACAAGAATATCAAGGTTAACGTCTATCATGCGGGAGAGGACTTTTTTCGCATGTTCAGTTTTAATCTCTTTGCAGGAAAAGAAGCAGATGTCTTGAAAGAACCTTCCGCCATTGTCATATCGCGTTCTACCGCTGAAAAGCTTTTTGATTCTCCGGAAGAGGCCTTGGATAAAACGATTGAATTTGAACACAGTAAGTTTCTCAAGGTCACTGGTGTTTTTGAAGACGTTTCCAAATATTCTTCGTTGAAGTTTGATGTCGTCACGAGTTACACTGAGTTTATGCAGGACAATGATTGGCTCAGGTCCTGGAATAGTAATTCTCCCCCCACTTTTATTACGTTGAAACAGGGAAGTGATCCTGAAGCTGTCGACAAGAAGATTGCGAATTTTGTCAAGGATCGTGCAGAAAATTCCAATGTCACTCTGTTCCTAAAGCCCTTTGGCGAATCATATCTGTATGGACGGTATGAAAATGGAAAATTATCCGGAGGACGGATTGAATACGTACGGTTATTTTCCATTATTGCGATTTTCATTTTAGTGATTGCCTGCATCAATTTTATGAACCTTTCCACGGCAGGCGCTACGAGGCGGAGCAAGGAAATTGGCGTAAAGAAGGTATTGGGCTCAAGAAAAAACCAACTGGTGCAGCAATTCCTGGTGGAGTCGTTCATCTCAACCATTGTGGCCATGGCTTTGGGCATCCTGCTGGTGGTGGCGGTGCTGCCCATTTTCAATCAGCTGTCGGGCAAAGGGTTTGAAATTGGCTTTTTGTTAAGCCCAAAAACCATAGGCCTGCTCATTGTGCTGGCATTGTCCATTGGCTTATTGGCAGGGAGCTATCCCGCATTTTTCCTTTCTTCAATCAAGCCCATAGCTGCCATGAAAAACAAATTGCCCGGAACAGGAAAAAGCCATGGCATCCGGAGCACGTTGGTGGTGGTGCAATTCGTGATTTCCTCCACGCTTATCCTGGCCATCATCATTGTAAGCCAGCAAATGTACTATATACAAAACAAAAACATTGGCTACAGCCGTGACCATCGAATAGTGTTGAGGGAATCCTATCTATTGGGAAACAACGAAAGCGTATTCAAGGAACAACTTTTGTCAGATCCCCGCATTGAAAACGTAACTGTTTCGGCATTTGTACCCGCTGGCCCCACGGACAATAATATGACCAGTGTGTGGACGGACAAAAACCCGGAAGGGTTTCGGAGGACCATTGTATACCGTATAGATGAAAACTACATACCCACCATGGGCATGGAGTTGATGGCTGGCCGGAATTTTTACAAAAACACCGGGGGAGGGCAAGACAAAGTTATTGTCAATGAAGCCCTCGTAAGGGCGCTGGCCATTGAGGGGGACCCGATAGGGCAAACCATTACGCGAAGAACGGACAATGATGGAGGGACAGGGACATTGACCATAGTGGGGGTCATCAGGGATTTCCATTTCAGGTCGTTGCATGAGCCCATTGCACCGCTCATGATGGTCAACGATCCGTATGGCGGGTTGATTATAAAAGCAAACACAACGGACATGGCAGGCCTTATCCAAAGCATCAATGCCAAATGGCAGTCTTTTGATATCGGGGAGCCTTTCACCTACGCGTTGCTAGACGAGCTATACAATGAAACCTACCTGTCCGAGCAAAAAATGGGGGGTATACTACGGGTTTTTGGCCTGGTGACCATCTTTGTGGCCTGCCTCGGGCTATTCGGATTGGTGACCTTCACCGCTGAACAACGGGTAAAAGAAATAGGCATCAGGAAGGTCCTTGGCGCAAGCGTGGCCCAAATCGTTTCCATGCTTTCAAAAGACCTGTTGCGGCCAGTGGCCCTTTCGTTCGTTATTGCGTTTCCGGTAGGGTTTTATTTTATGGATAAATGGTTGCAGGGATTTGCCTATAGGATCGAGGTACAATGGTGGGTTTTTCTTGTTGCAGGGGTGGGCACGTTATGGGTTGCTTTTTTTACCCTAAGTTTCAAAACGGTGCGGGCAGCCTTGGCCAACCCTGTTCAATCGCTCCGTACCGAGTGACCCCGGTTCCATAACACACTATTTTATCAATGAATTTGTCCACCAACAATCCCCCAAAATATGCCCATCGGTTCTTCCAATGGTTTTGCCGTCCGGGGCTGAGGGACAGTATTGAAGGCGACTTGATGGAATTGTACAACGAAAGGAAGAAGGAAAGGGGAAAAAGAAACGCAGACCAAAAATTCATCTTGGATGTTCTACTCCTTTTCAGGCCTGGCATTGTAAGGCCCCTGGCAGGAATTGTAAATTTAAATACTAACGGCAAGTATAAAAGTTATTTAAAAATTGGACGGCGGAACCTACTCCGCACCAAGGGTTATTAACTTATCAACATTGAAGGCCTGGCGATGGGTATGTCAG
>JAGQWV010000562.1 GCA_020437045.1 Saprospiraceae bacterium
AATCTCCTGACCCAACTTGGCTGGATTCAATCCCTGGGTTTCAGAGAAATAAACATTCATGTCAGAGACAAATATTGGGTCTATCTTTGTGCCCAAAAATAAATCTCCGGAAGAATATTATGATTCCCAACTTTAAAGAAATTATATCCGTCACGCTCATTCTTTTTTCAGTCATTGATATTCCCGGCTCGTTACCGATCGTAATCAATCTAAAGAAAAACGGAGCAAACATCGAAGCAACAAAAGCCAGTATTGTTGCTGGGATCATCATGATTGTCTTTCTATTTTTCGGGGAAAGTATTTTAAAATTATTCGGTGTGGATATCGCTTCATTTGCCATCGCCGGAGCCATTGTGATATTCTTAATTGGTTTGGAAATGATTTTAAATATTCCATTTTTCCGGGATGACCCCTCCACTTCATCCGGCACCATTGTCCCCCTTGCCTTTCCGTTGATTGCTGGAGCAGGAACCTTGACCACGATATTAACGCTTAAGGCAGAATTTAATGCCATTGACATTACTATTGGTATTATCATCAATGTCTTGCTGGTTTATTTAGTACTAAGGAGTGCAGACTGGATCGAAAGAAAACTGGGCAATGCTGGTGCATCGGTTTTACGTAAGGTTTTCGGAATTGTACTTCTGGCCATTGCCGTGAAGATCTTCAAAGAGAATTTTTTACTGGGCATCAGCAGCTAGCAACTCGATAAAGTTGATCTTAAACGATAAAAAAAAGACCCCTCGCCTGAGTGCAGGGGTCACCAAAACTAGTTAAAGATTAAACTTTCTGTTTACCTTAACAAAATCATCTTTTTAGTTACTTTTTCATCATCGGTCAGAACGCTATAATAATAGATTCCCGGAGTCAGGAAGTGATCTCGTGAGATTTCAAATTCTTGTCTTCCCACTACTCCTTGCTTTCGCTCTTGATAAACAACTTTCCCATGAACATCCGTAATAATTAAACTTAACACTTGTGGTCGACTTAATACCACGGGTACAACGGTCTGTTCCTGGAAAGGATTGGGAATATTCTGGCCAACTTCCATTTCATGAACGTCACCAACAAAATTTAGAGCTACTGGCCGATGAGTATTCAGATCGGTATATCCTTCCGCATTCAGGCGATTACCGACCAATGAAACGGATTCACTTAGAGTTCCCTGATCTTGTGCAGTAAAGACAAAATTAAACAGGACTTCATCCGTACTAAGGTTTATGCCATCTTCTTTAATCCAGCTGCAGTAGATGATTCCTTCATCTATATATTTGATTCCCAGATTCTCGTCCTTGAGAGCTAGCTTTCCTTCCACTTCATTGCCCTCATATTTTAACCTGTGCGGATCAAAATGTAATTCAAATTGCAAACCAACCAAATCAACTGCTGACTCAAAAACAGGAGACAGCATGACCTTTTCGTTCTGGACAAAAGATTTTTCTTCAATCTTCATTATCAGGGCATCCCTTGATCTCCCGCTGGATTCCGTACTGCGATCAAGGTCCAAATCACCGATTTTCATCGCCATAAAGTCTGCATGCATTTCTTGTTCTGTCAAAAGCAAATCCATGGTTTCAGGAAAATCTTCACTTTCCGGTAGTGCCGTAGTAAAATTATAATCTTTGGTTACAAATCGCCATGAGGGACCATCCGGAAATTCACTGACATTATGGAGTATCAGATTTCGAAGGCCGAGTATATCAAAGGCATTAATAACTCCATCAAAATTGACATCGCAGGAAATCCGAACGTATGGATTGGATATGGGACTGGTATTACTGATAAGGTTAGCCAATGCCAGGAGATCTGCCGTGGTAACACCATTCAGATCATCGCCGTCTTTACCGGGGGTCAGAAGCACTTCCTCTCCAAGGCCAAATAACATCGCGTATAATCCCGACCGATCTGTTCTTGGACTTTCTACCACTACATCCTGAATCTTTGCCGCAACAGTCACATCATTTACCCCCAAACCATCGGTAGTATTTATGCTACCGTCCAGATTGGAAAACACTGGTTCTGGAAGTGAACAACCCTCTGCATTATTTTGCACCTTCAGGTAAACATCGCAAAAATCGGCAGTACCAGTCGGACTTAAAACCCACATTCGTACATTTTGGGTTCCGATATCATTACAACCAAGCGATAAATAACTTTTGTCTACCGTCGTATCCAGGGTTTCAGCATCATCTCCAGTGATTCGTTCAATGTAGAATTTCAGATCTGCATCAGAAGTACCACAAGGTGCCTGGCTGCTGACATTAAATTCCTCAGCCCAGATCAAAGCAGTGGCAGTATCGGTAACTCCATCATTGTCTGAATCATCGGGCGTCAACTCGACAGTAAGTGTTGTTATGCACACCGGACTTGGTTTTTTACTCGTCTCGATCGTAAACGGATAGTCACAGAAACCCTCATTTTGGCACTGATCCGTAGTCCGAACCCGAAGCGTATAATCACCATCAGAAAGATTTGCTGCAGAAATAGTAAAATGATCCTGAACCTCTGTAGCTAACTGGCCAAAACCATTTGCTACAACCACTTGGTTCGCAAATATTTGGTATGTATAATCTATCACACCACATTCATCCATCACATCTACATCGGCAAAGAAGTCATAGTCACATCCAGCGGCAGAGATCACACCTCCGGCTTCCACAGGCCCCGTTATTAAACAAACTGGAGGCACCGTATCAATAACTATAATTTTCTGTACGCAAGTGTCACTGATCAGGTCACCTTGATACCACCACCCATCAGAGGGCTGGCCATCGTTTACACACCAATCGGCAAAGTACCAGGTACGGATAATCTTGTAACATGCGGCATCACCACCGACAATTTTGAACACTTTATCTTCGTGGGCCACTCCGATAATTCGACAATCATCATCGAAGCGATAAACGGGGCTTCCAGTCATGGATGGGTCAGCTGCTCCTACAACTAGCCCGCTACCCAGCGGATCGTACTCAATACCACAAGAATAGATTTCTACATCTCCTGGTACATCAAACATCGCTTTACTTAATGTGCAATTGTTAAAGACTGATATCTTCTGGATTCTGGTAAGGGTATCTACCGTATGCTCTGCCTTGTCGACCGGACAGCCTCCCCAAATTTGAAATTTTCTATAAATACTTCCCTCTCCGCAATGATCAATATCTTTCCAAATGGTTTGGCGACATTGAACATTCTGTGCGCAATTAACTGCCACTACTCCTTTCCTGAAAGTCTTTGTTTCATTTTTATATCCACAGATACTGTAAACACTATCTACCCAAATCATCCCCAGATGATCATCATATACCGACACTTGCTCCCGAACCTCCTCACAATAACAGATACTGTCATGAAAATCAATTGAGGTCGAGATTTCTTGTCCATCACCATCAATCCACTTGCCTTGACCGTCTATCCATATTTTTTCATAACCACCAAAGATATCATCTAATGCTTGCAAAGCATCATCCTCTCCGGCAATACCCATATCCACCAAATAGTCAAGATTAACAGTTTGACCTCCAAACGCATAGCGCTCAATCTTATATGTATTGCAAGTAATGTCTATCTCGTCCTCCACATCTTGTATGATCGATACCGGAGTACGGTCTTCCACCTGTACCAGGGTCCAATTTCGGCTCCAATTGCACCAATAGTCCATGACCAGAATTTCCACCGTAACTTCCTGACAGGCATCTTCACAAGTGAAAGGTACCTGTGCACTCCAACCACCACCAATTTCGGCTGCCTGCGTTAATAATTTTTCATAATCATTGACGGCCATACAACCGAAATGTTCAGATGTACCATTTAAATCCAGGTGACATTCATTCTCAAAGATCCTGACCAGGTCTTCTCTCGTGAGATGTCCATCCTGACAATTGCGATATGCAGCTTCTATTAATCCAAATTTCCATGAATTAAGTAGTACGTCACTACAGGGACCACCGTCTTCTTCAAACCACTTTATAGTTTGAGCATAATGAGCCTCAATTTCATTGATTTTCTTATCGGTTTCCAGCTCTGGTAGCATCAGGTATTCACCGTGGTAAAGACAGATGCTATCCATTTCGTCGCACAAGTCTACACCAGCTGTACTCCAGTCACTACGCCGCGCCAACAATAGATTCACCGCACAATTATCCGAACTACCTTCATCAAAATCAGTGGCATTCACCCAAGCAATTTTACCTCCCAGAGAGACAGTAACACCCTTGTCAGCAACCGCAATGGGTTTAGTGGCGTCTTTGACCAGGATGTAACAATATACCGTAGTCATACTATGACAACCATCATATACTTCATATGTAATTTGGTACGGTTCCTCCAATAATGGTAACTCCACTACTCCATCAAATTCATAGCGTGAACTTCCATCTGCACAGGTATCTACATAGTTTAAAACAAAAGCACCGATCCCTTCAATCGAGGCTTTAACCTGCCCAATCCCTGACCAATCTTCGTTAATACAAAGACCAGGGATAGCCGTCAACGCAGCACAATCATGGGTGCTGGTAGATATCAAAACAACCGGAACATTTGTATCATCAACCGGTGACGCAGGAGTCTGGTAGCAGTGTGAAGAACCAACGTTGAGTTCCGATCTTGGTTCGAGAATCGACTGATCACCGAAATGGCTGTAATCGCATCGTACTTCCGGGGCCAAAGTGTCAATATTATACAACCAAAATGTACAACGCCAATAGGCTCCTGCGTTGTCCAGTGGCGTAGCCTGATTCATAGCAGGCACTGTACATTCAGCCAAGTTTGGTAATCCGGCACAATCCTGCTTTACTTCGAGATCGATCTTCCAAATTTCCTCACAACCGTTGGCAAATTTTGTGGTATCAAGATGTAATTGCAAGCCACAGGTTTTGTCAAAGGTGAGCGCGGAAAAGTAGAGTTCACCATTATCATAATCGGCATCGATAAATGGGACTGTATCGCAATCTCCACTTATTGGATTTTCGATTAACCAATAGGGACCAAAAAGGTCAGCCGTACCACAATATAAGGTATCGCGATCAGGGCAGTAGAAATGGGCAGCGTCCAACTGTGGCAGTCGATGCACGACCAGCGTATCGAAAGACGAATATCGAATACCATCCTTATCAAAAGCTTCCCACTCCCGATAAATGACTTTTGCCGTATCCTGAATACCTGCTACACAATCATATAATACTGGCCAATCGGCTACCCAACGGGGTGTTATTAACCCATCACATGCCATTATTGGATTAGGAAGATCCTCTTCCACCGGAGCGCTTACTCTTGGATCAAGGCACGATACATCCATGTGCCGTCCTTTAAAATTGAGCATGCCCTTCTTAAAGGTCAGCAAATTCATACAACTGCCTTGATTATTTGAAATGATGACCATCAGACCATCTCGCAAAAAACGACAAGGATCGTCAATGATCAAATACACTTGATTGCCCACATCATCAGAGCTCCCTTTTGCCACCGAAGCTCCACCCAGCGTGGTCAATTCATAGGAGATAGGGGCTGCGCAAGCAAAATTAGGTATCAAGTCACTCCACATCACTTTTGAATGAAATTCGCTGTCATCGCTACTGGTAATGGAGAGATTGAGTGCTCTGCAATCGGGCCCACAAGTTTGAGCTATTGCCGTTGATGACTGTAGCCATAATAATAGCATCCATAGCATCACAGTCCCGGCAGGACGGAGGGTAAACATTTTGGTCATTATTTTAATCGATCGGTTTAAAAAAGTGTTACTAACGTATCACCGGCCGAAAGATAGAAAAGAAGATACACATTAGGGAAAAATTATATAACAATTTTCTAAATCTGTAAATCTTTTGATTACCATGACCTAAAACATATAAAGAAATCAAATGAAATGCTTTCAGAATATATTACTGCGACAAAAAAAGTTCCCTCGAGATAATATAACATATTCTTACTTGAATGCACAAAACCCCTAGCCCGGACCGATTCACTCAGTGAGTCCAGATTTTGCCAAGGAAAACTGAAGTGCATTCTTCAGTCCTAAAGTTTCACGATACTGTGTAAATCACAGCGGAAAGCAGGTTTTATTGTGAATTCAGTAATTTTTGACTTCAAATGTTAAAATTTCAGAAGTATTAAGTTTATTTGGAAGCTTCAGCCCACGTTTCCCACTTTTGCATCGTTGTTGGTACAAATAGGTGATTGAAATACGTTGCATGAAAATTTTTACCCTCAACATTATTTGTTTACTGCTAATGACTGGCACGGTCAGTGCTCAGAAGAATCGTCCCATCGATATCAGTCCCAAACTGGGTGTAAACTTTAACGATTTCATCATCGATGAATCGTCTTCCGTAATTTCACTAGCCCGTATGGGATGGAATTTAGGAGCAGACATCAACTATGGTTATCGACTTCAGGCAAAAGGTGGTGTACATTTTTACCGCTTAGGGACAGGTATAGAAAGGAACGATGCAAACGGTTCTACCACAGAACGAGTGATCACCTCGCAGTTTAAATTTCCTTTGGGTGCTTCTTACAAAGTGTGGAATGTGGATTACTTCAATTTATGGGTGCAAAGTCAATTGGTAGTAAATCTCACCACGCGCATGATTCAGACTGAGGCAGAAACACAGAATGAAATATATCCAAGAAGTGGTTTTAGCGGCAGAGTTGGTGTAGGAATGGATATAAGTAGGATTATCATAGAATTCAATTACGAACGGAGCTTTACCAACATGATCAAACAGTCATTTGATGCCCAATCGAAAATCATAAATCTTTCTTTGGGATTCAAATTCTAGGCTGCATTTCCAGGTCACGTTACAATGATTACATCGAACCGGCCATTTTCAAAATGTTGTCATAATAAGTGTTTCGACCACACTACTTTGTCGGGTGTGATCCAATACAGTTCATTCACCTAGTGATAAAATAACAGGCAGGAAGTCCAAACTTATTCGCTCTTAATGGTTGGATAGGTAATGCCTAATTGCTGCAGATAATTATCGTACTTATTTTCATCGTAGTAGAATTTTTCCAGCTGTGGCCTAAATTCACTCATTATCTCACTGTTAAGATAAATTGCCGGTTGATCTTCCTCCGTGACCATCGGTTTATATTCTGTGTCCATACCCTGTTCTTCACGAAAATACTTCCATGCATCATCAACTTTTGTTGGATTGCAAATAAAGTCAAGCAATGTCATGGCCTCAGCCTTTGCGCCCGCCACTACGCCTTTATGGGCTATGGGTGTTGCCATGGCCACTGCATTCGACCAATGATGCCCCTGGAGACCAGGAATGTTTGAGGGGAAACGAAGGGTCACCGTTGGCAATTTCCAGGAGATATCGCCAATGTCATCCGAACCGCCACTCATAAAGCCCTGCATTGGAGGTGATAAGGTATCTAATTCGGTAGATAATCCGGAAGTATCATGAGAATTGACATCTTTCTGCAAAGCCACAGCGAGTTGCTGATCACCTTCAGACCAGGTTGGTAAACCCACCTTCTTTATATTCTCATACATAGCTTCAGCAATTACTTTATTAAAATGTCTTGGCCAGGCAGACCCTAATACCTTCCTGGATACCGTAGTATTGGTCATCATCGCCGCCCCATCAGCAATTCGATTGGCTTTTTCATATAGCTCCATAATGCGGGGGTAGGTGACATGTCTGAAATAATACCAAATGGTAGCTTTCGAGGGCACCACGTTGGGTTGATCACCACCATTTTTTATCACAGAATGGGATCGCTGTAGCGGATCAAGATGTTCTCGCTGATACTGCCAACCAATATTCATCAATTCTACAGCATCGGCAGCACTTCTTCCCCTCCATGGTGATCCTGCCGCATGAGCTGCTTCTCCCTCAAAAGTATATTCGACCGAAATCAAACCGGTACCTCGTGCCTGCCCATAGCTGACACCCAAATTATCACCCACGTGCGTGAAAATGCATAAATCAAAATCATCGAAATATCCATCCCTGGTAAAATAAGCTTTTGTCCCAACCAGTTCTTCAGCTACTCCAGGCCATAATACAAGGGTACCTGAAAGTCCCTCCCTTTGCATGACCTTCTGCACCGCTAATGCTGCAAGAATATTTAGGGGGCTACCAGAATTATGTCCCTCACCATGGCCGGGTGCTCCTTCGATTATTGGATCATGATAAGCTACACCCGGCTTTTGCGATGCTTTGGGAATACAATCAAGATCACTCCCGATCGCGATCACCGGTTTGCCACTCCCCCACTTTGCTAACCATGCTGTTGGTACTCCACTGATACCTTCTGTGATTTCAAATCCGTGTTCTTTTAGAATGTCCGTAAGATATTTGGAGGTTTCAAACTCTTGAAAACCAAGTTCAGCGAAACTAAAAACCTTATCTACCATCACTTGAGCCATTTTTTGGTTGGCTTCAATATCCTTTACGACCTCTTCCTTATACTTTTCCAGCTGAGCGGAGGAGATTTCATTTTGTGAAATACCAATAGTCGTTATGGTCATGCTGACAATAAGGCACAAAAGGAGCTTTTTCATCTACTATTTAATTATTGATAAACCAAGAATCCTTTAAATCTAATAAAAACTAGTCATTAGGCCTGCGATCGGTCAAACCGGCCCGGATCATTATTCAAGAAAAATGTGAATCCCACCTCTAATTGGGGACGGTTACTTTTTCTGAAGCGGCTGGAAGCAGGTGATTTTGTCGGTCACCCCTTTAATAGAATGACCGCCCAGCGAATTAAATTCAAAATGATCCTTGGTCAACAGATAGGTAGCTTCACTTACCACAATACCATCTACCGGTGCCAAATTTTGCAAACGAGCCGCAATATTGGGAGGCCCTCCTAAAGCCAAACGCTCCTTTCGATCACCAATACCCAGATCTACCATGACGACGGTACCTGTGTGAATACTAATCCGAATATTTAGTTTTAAGTTAAATCGCTGCAAGTCGGTTATCAATTGGGGCATATTTTCCAACAGGGAGAACCCGGCTTTAATGGCATTGGTTGGAGCACTGGCAAACTTCACCGGATATCCAAAGTAAGCCATGATACCATCACCGAGATGCTGAGCAACATATCCATAGTGCATGGTGATCCCCTGATAAAGGACATTATGATAGCTTTGCATCACCTCCAGAAAATCATCAAGGGGTAGATTCTCCGCCAACTCCGTCGATCCCAGGAGATCACAAAATAATATCGTCAGTTCCTGCTTTTGTCCTTGCATTTGTTAAAAATACAGAAACTTCTATCAAACAAATACTATGTGTTGAGAGCCTTTTTATAGGTGGCCATGCATCGTAGTCGGGCCATTTTGTGATCGACCATTGGCTCGCAATATTGTTTGGTTCCAAATTCCGGAACCCATGTTTTCACGTACTTCCATTCGGGGTCAAATTTCTTTTGTTGGGATTCGGGATTAAAGATTCGAAAGTAAGGAGCAGCATCAGTGCCACTTCCTGCAGCCCATTGCCAGCCTCCATTATTACTGGCCAGGTCATAATCTAAAAGCTTGGAAGCAAAATAGGCCTCACCCCACCGCCAATCAATCAGCAGGTGTTTTGTAAGAAAACTCGCCGTAATCATTCGAACGCGGTTGTGCATATAACCTGTTTGATTGAGTTGACGCATACCCGCATCTACGATTGGATATCCGGTCTTGCCTGCACACCACCGTTTAAAATCATTCTCATCGTTGAGCCATTCAATCTGATCATACTGGGGTCGAAACGAATGGTTAATTACTTCAGGAAAGCGATCAAGAATATGACTATAAAATTCCCTCCATATCAATTCACTCAAATAGACTGCATTGAGATTTCTAACACGATCTACCAATCCTCTTAGGCTGATGGTTCCAAATCTAAGGTGGATACCTAATCGACTGGTGCCATCTAAAGCAGGAAAATCCCTGGTCTTATCATAATTAAGCAGTAATTTTTCTTCCGCCTCAGCATCCGGATATTCGAAATCTAATTCCTCAAACCCAATGGACTTTAAAGTAAAAAGATCTTCGGACTTCATTTTTATCAACCTTTGCAAGTCAGCTGAAGTCGTTTTAAATGCAGGTACAACACCACTTCCTTTACTTACTAAATTATGTAAATGTTCCAGCCAGACTTTTTTATAGGGCGTAAAGACGACATAAGGATCACCATCCGTTTTTGTGACTTCGTTAGATTCAAAAATTAAATGATCTTTAAAGGTAAAAACTCTTACTTTTTTTTGTTCCAGAAAGTTCTTCACTACGTTATCACGATCTTTGGCATATGGCTCGTAGTCGCGATTAAAAAAGACCGAAGTCACCTCAAACTCATCCATCAATTTTTTCCAGACATTGAGGGGATCTCCTTTTTTAACAATAATATCCGATCCCAATTTTTGGACCTCAAGTTTCAGCTCTTTAATAGTTTTGTAAATAAAATTCACTCTAAGATCCCGGGGATTTGCTAAATCATTTAAAATATTATCATCAAAGATAAATAGCAGCACTACCGGGTCATCTCCCTGCTTCAAAGCATGATAAAAGGCAGCTTGATCAAATAGTCTCAAATCACGTCGAAGCCAAACAATTGTAATTTTACGCATATGTAGAGAACAAGATGAGACAGATAAGGTTAATTTAGAATAAAGTTTAAAAAATGATCCGAAAGGTTACCTTTTTTATTTTTCTACCAATCACTTGTACCTTGCATTTCTCCTTTGTGATTGGTCAAGTCGATGCAGCATGGTTACTGAAAGAGAGCAT
This sequence comes from Saprospiraceae bacterium, assembly GCA_020437045.1. Classification (GTDB taxonomy): domain Bacteria; phylum Bacteroidota; class Bacteroidia; order Chitinophagales; family Saprospiraceae; genus JABDMH01. The sequence goes on from JAGQWV010000562.1 coordinate 10,736, forward strand.
CAAGTATCATGATCCAGCAAATACCTGGGCCAGATCAAAAACCAAACTAACATTAAGAGAAATTCGCCCGGAAAGTGAGGATCGAATTACCACACTAACCATAGACGACCGACGTGGAAACTTTTTAATGCAACAAATTCGGGATGGGTATAAAATTGAATTTAAGATTAGCGGTGATGACCATCAAATTTTATTAAATGGCCGTGTCCCGGAGGATACTGCAGTGATCTCAAGATATCGGCTCAACCAGCAACGGGTATTTACGATGCGTGACTATTACTCCTATTTATACAGTTTACCAATGCGCCTTGTTTCTGATGGCTCCATCATTGCTAAAGAAGCAAAAGAAACAATCTTTGATGATCAAAAAGTGTATGCTATAAAAGTTACTTACCCACCTCAAGTAGGTAATGATACCTGGTACTTTTATTTTGACAAAGTAACGAAACAGCTTACCGGCTATCGCTTTTACCACCATGAAGAGGACAATGATGGAGAATATATCATACTTGAGGATGCCATAAAGGTGGGTAATTTGCTGATTCCACAAAAAAGAAGCTGGTATACCAACAAAGGAGGTGAATTTTTAGGTACAGACATCGTAATCGAAGGTTCTTAATTATCCATATCAATTATTTCCTTTACACCTGCCACAAATCGATCGAGATCAGTGGTTAGCGTATAGACATTTGGCGTCACTCGCAAACCGGAAAAATGCTCCCATTGAATTGGTATCACATGGATATTTTTCTCCAACAGCATGGACCCCACTTTGGAAGCGGTAATATGTTTAATATTAAAAAAACCAATGGCTCCCGCAAAATCTGGGTTTCTCGAAGTAAAGAATTCCACACTCTCCTCATCTTCAAGCTGGTCCATCCAATAGTTTTTTAAGTAGTGCAACCGATCAAACTTACGTTTAGCTCCAAGCATCAGATGAAAATCTACTGCTTGACCGATAGCCTGTTCGATCGCAAATGAGCGGGTGCCCAAATTTTCAAATTTTCGAATACTTTCATCTTCAGGGTCCGATGCTCCGAAAAGTGGATATAGATTCTTGATTTTTTCCTTCTTTACCCACAACATTCCTGATCCAAAAGGTGCACACAGCCACTTATGAAGACTGGTACCGAGATAATCACCACCCAGATCCGGAATCTTATAGTCAAGGTGAGCGAAGCTGTGGGCGGCATCAATCACAACTTCAATATTCCGTTCCCTTGCTACCGAAGCAATCTCGGGTACAGGAATGACCTGTCCAATCCAATTGATTACATGGGTGATATGTACCACCTTTGTTCGGTCACTAAATCCATTTGTATATGCATCCACAATGGCCTTTTTGTCTTCACTGGGTAAGTCTAAATCAATCCATTTAAGTACGATACCATCCCGGTGTTCTCGCTGTTTCCAGGCGTTGATCATATTTGGATAATCTTGTTTTGTCAAAACCACTTCATCCCCTGCTTTAAGGCGAAGACCAAAAATCACTGTCTCTAATGCCTCCGAGGCATTACGATTAATTGCTATTTCCTCACTGGAGCACCCTCCAAGAGCAGCCAACCGTTCGCGTATTGTTTCCCTTCCCTTATCCAGAATTCTCCACATATAGTAGGAAGGCGTTTCATTACTTAATTTATTATATCGTTCCACGGCATCCTGAACAACTTTGGGTTGGGGACAAACACCCCCGTTGTTTAAATTGACCAGGGTCGGTGACACCGTATAAGCTTGTTTAACCAAATGCCAGAAATCTTCGTCACGTGTGACATCTTGGTCGTATCGCTCCATCTTTAAAAATTGAAGATCATTCTGTTGGGACAGACTTTTTAAAGCAAGAGGAATAGCGGTAGCGTTTCTAACAAATTTTCGGCGAGAAAACATAACGAACCAGATTTGTGAATAGCTAATTTACAAATCCCTAGTCAATACATGGTTAGGTAAAAAAGGAATATATTTGCCGTTTCAAAATCAAACAGATGAAAAAAATCGTCATTGCCATAGATTTTTCAAGCAACTCCATCAATGCTTTGAAGCAGGGGGTTAAACTTGCAAAACATCTAAATTCAAAGGTTTATGTAGTGCATGCTTACCTTGCACTCCGTAGGGCAGACACCATGATCAATGTCAATCGAATCCTTAAAGAGGAAGCCGAGACTGAATTAGATAATCTGATCAAATCCACGGATATTCCTGAAGGCCTGTCCATAAAAACCAAAGCCTTGAAAGGAGAACCCGTCAATGCAATTGAAAAGTATTGTCACAAAATTGAAGCAGATCTCATTATCACCGGTACTCAGGGTGAGCAAAACGATCCTGAAGTATTCCTCGGGCCGGTCAGTGGTGGCTTGGTAAAGCAAACTCAAAAACCTATACTAATTATACCCAATGATTATCAAATCGAAAAAATTGATCGAATTCTATTTGCATTAAAATCGATGAAAATCAAAGAGTCAAATCAATTAGTCCCGTTAAAGCATTTCCTTAAGAAATTTAATGCCGACCTGCAAATCCTTCAAATAAGAACACCGGACTATGACCCAGACGAAAAGGTCAGTGAAAAAATTAAAAAATTAAACGCCACTTTCGAAACAATTGAAGCCGAAAATATCTACCAGGGCCTGACAAATTACATTACCAACACCGAATTTGACCTGGTCTGTGTCATGCGCCGGCGTCGAAAATTTCTAGAATTACTATTCACCCGAAGTT
>JAGQWV010000563.1 GCA_020437045.1 Saprospiraceae bacterium
ATTCTTACGGCTAATTTAGATCGGGTAAATCAGCTCATAGAAATTACCCAGGCCCAATTTGAAGAAGGAATCATCAAAAAAGTTGACGTTGATCAACTGAAAGTAAATCGCACAAATTTGAGCACAGAGATTCAAAATCTGGATATCGGTTATACCCAACAATTAAGTCTGCTTAAATATTATATGGGCATGCCGGTGGAGCAAGTATTAAAAATTGCCTCGATGGATTCCGATGAAGCAAAATATCATCTTTCTAATCAATTAAATTTAGATAACAATAGCACATTAAGAATTCTTCAGAAACAAGAAGAATTAAAGAATCTCGAATTACAGAATGTTAAAGATGGCTATTTCCCCACCCTTTCTGCGTTTGGGAGCTATAGCTGGCAAGGGCAAACGAATAGCCTTTTTTCCAATGAATCAAGTTTCAATTCCTTTGGCACCGGTCGATGGGGATTATCACTTAAAGTCCCAATTTTTGATGGCTTTCAGAAGAAATATAAAGCGCAACAACTTGAGGTCGCACAATTGCAATTACAGCATGACATTCGCAATATCTCTAATCTCAACCGGATGGAATTTCATAATGCCTTGGAAAAACTTCAACAAAGCCAAACGCTGATTGAACAACAAGTCCAGAATATGAGATTAGCGGAAGAATTATACGGTATTACCAAACTATCGTACCAAGAAGGAGTAGCCCCCCTAACCGAATTACTTAATGCAGAGACTAGCCTTAAAGAAGCTCAAACCCAATATCTGACTGCTACCCTGCAGAAAAAACTTGCCGAGCTCGATCACCTAAAAACCAGTGGTGAATTAACCAGAATGATCGAAAGCGCAGCGGAATAAATACCTATCTACTCTCTAAACAAAATTATAGATATAAAAAAGAATCACAGATTATGAAAATCGGAAAAATCATATTAACCACCCTCATTGTTCTTGCACTCGCCGCCTTTGCTACGGCCAAACTTTACAATAACAAAAAAATTATTGATGAAAAAGCTGCTCAAAGGGAAGTATTAGTTTCTTCTATTCCCGTTCGTGTTGCTCTCGTTGAAAAAATAATCAAAGACAACAGTCTTAATCTTACCGGATCATTCGAAGCTCGAAAGGAATTGGGCATCATTGCCGAAACACAAGGTAGACTTACAAATCTGTATTTAGATGAAGGATCTACCATTAGAAAGGGACAAATCGTTGCTAAGGTAGATGATACCGGTATTCAATCTCAATTAGCTACAGCTGAGGCATCCTTATCAAAAGCAGAAAAAGATGTTGAACGTTTCGAAAGATTATTAAAAGCTGGGGCGGTGAGTCAATTGCAGCTGGAGGAGATGAAACTCAACAAGCAGAACATGGAAACAAATGTCACGGCCGTGGAGCAGCAATTAAAATATACTGTTATTAATTCACCAATGACGGGTACGGTTAAAGAAGTAAAAGTTGAGGAAGGATCATTCGCAACGCCGGGAGCAATTATTGCAACCGTCGTAGACATCAGCAGCCTCAAAATGGTGGTGAAGGTACCAGAGGTGGATATCATTAAAGTAGAAAAAGGGCAAGCCGTCGAAATACAAACAGAAGTATATCCCGACAAAATCTTTACCGGGCATGTAAATCTAATCAGCGTCCAAGCAGACCAGGGACGAAAATTTGATGTAGAAATCGACTTACCCAATAATGCCTCATTTCCTCTGAAAGCAGGAATGTATGGCAGTGTAAAAATACAACCCACCGGACCACAATCAAATGAAGAATCGCTTTATGTACCCAGAAATGCAGTGATTGGTAGTATCAAAGATGCTAAAGTTTATATTGTCTTGGCTGATGATACGGTAAGTCTTAAATCCATAGAGGTCGGTGATGAAGATAATGACAAAATAGAGGTCCTGAGTGGTCTCAACGAGGGCGAAACTGTCGTAACCACCGGCCAGATAAATTTATCTGAAGGTAAATCGATTAAAATATTAAGTGATAAAATTTTGTAATGGACTTTTCTAAATTATTTGTTCTCTAAATCAATATATCAAAAATGTCAATCACTGAAATATCCGTAAAACGTCCGACGCTGGTGGTCGTTTTATTCACCATACTTTGTTTTTTTGGTATCATGGGGTACCAAAATTTAACGTACGAATTACTTCCATCCATTTCATCGCCTGTAATTTCTGTATCTACTATTTATCCTGGCGCAGGTCCGGAGGAAGTGGAAAATGGGGTCACTAAAAAAATAGAAAATGCAATTTCCACCTTAGAGAAAATCGATGCAATCCAGTCCATTTCGATGGAGGGGGTTTCTACCGTCATCGTCAATTTTCAATATGGCGCTGACATCGATCAGCTAATACAGGATGCTCAAACAAAAGTAGATGCAGTCCGTGCCGACCTTCCCGAAGACGCAATTGAACCAATCTTGGGCAAATTCTCTCTAGACGAATTACCTATTATGCGGATTGGTGCAACCTCGGATATGGATGAAGTCGCCTTCACCAATTTATTTGAAAATCGTATTCAACAAGAGCTTTCGCGAATAGAGGGTGTGGCCAAAGTACAGATTGTCGGTGGCGAAAGACGCGAAATCCAGGTTAATGTTGATGGTGAAAAATTAAAATATTACAATCTCTCCTTACTACAGGTTTCGCAGGCAATCAACATGGCCAACCTCGACTTCCCAACGGGAAGTATTCGAAATAAAGACCAGGATGTTCTTGTTCGCCTTTCTGGTAAGATCGAAGATCTTTCCGTTCTTAGGGATTTAGTGCTCACGACAAAAGATGGGGCTCCGGTCTATCTTAAAGATGTGGCAGAGGTGCATGATTTTAAAAAAGAAACGGAGACCATTAGTAGAATTAATGGTCAAAACTCGCTTGGTATTTTGATTTCCAAACAGAGCGACGGAAATACGGTTCAGGTTGCCGAAAATGTAAAAGAAGAAATAGCTAAACTCGAATCGCAATATGCCAGTGAAAATTTGAAATTTAATATTGCTCAGGATAGTTCCATTTTCACGCTTGAGGCAGCTGATTCGGTTATTCATGACCTTTTTATTGCTGTGATTCTGGTTGCTGTCATCATGTTGCTGTTCCTGCATAGTATTCGTAATGCTATTATCGTCATGATCGCTATTCCGGTGTCTATTATTACCACTTTTGCCATTATGAGTCTTGCCGGATTTACTTTAAATCTGATGACCCTGCTTGCATTGTCCCTGGTAGTGGGTATTTTGGTTGACGACAGCATTGTGGTACTGGAAAACATCCACAGCCATCAGGAGCGAGGTAAATCTCCGATGGAAGCCGCCATTGCGGTATGGAAGGAAATGGGACTTTCCGTCATGTCAATTACCCTCGTCATTATTGTCGTCTTTCTTCCAATCGCATTGGTGCAAGGAATGATCTCCGATTTATTATTTCAATTTTCATTGGTGGTTGTTGCATCGACAGCCATAAGTCTTCTGGTCTCCTTTACCTTGACGCCGTATTTGGCTAGTCGCTTTTCAAGATTGAAACATTTAGATAATAGCAAGCTGTCTGATAAGCCCCTCGTATGGTTTGAGGGTTTTATTAGTTCCATTCAAAATGGATATGAATCCATCCTGAAATGGGCATTAAAACATAAGACCATAGCGGTTATTATAATCTTTGCCATGGTTTTTTCCTCTTTCTCGTTATTAACCCACGGATTTATCGGCAGCGAATTTGTCAACTCAGGAGACAATGGCGAATTTCAAGTAAAGGTCGAATTACCAAAAGAATCACCTATTGAGCAGACGAATTATGTCACGCAGCAAATAGAAAATAGAATTCTGAAAAATCCCGACGTGGTCAGTGTTTTTACCACCGTTGGTCAAAGTAGCGGTCGCATGTCTAATACGACGAGCAGCTATATGGCAGAATTAAATATAAAGTTGGTGCCGGCAGAAAATAGAAATTTGAGTTCCTCCGAATATGCAGATAAAATAAAGCATGACCTGCAGGAGAATATTGCCGGTGCAAAAATTAGTGCAGTGCCGGTCAGTATGGTTGGCGCAGGTTCCTCTGCACCTGTACAAATAATTCTACAAGGTGCTGATCTTGAAGAGCTGCTTGTATACAGTGAGCGGGTACAAGAGCTGGTCAAACAGGTGCCCGGAACCACCGAAGTAAAATCTACGATCGAGGGAGGTAATCCGGAAATTGCGGTACATATCGATCGAGAGCGCATGGCGGATCTGGGATTGACCCTTAATACAGTGGGAGCAACCATGCAAAATGCTTTTACCGGCAACACGGATTCTCAATTTAATGATGGAGAATATGATTATGATATCCGGGTGCAATTGGATGCATTCGACCGAAGGGATGCCGAAGATATTCGCAATTTGAATTTCTCCAATAAAGATGGAGACCTGATTAAGTTAAGTCAGTTTGCCTCAGTAGTTCCCGAGACTGGTCCATCACGACTGGAACGAAAAGATAAAATAACCTCACTTACAGTCGAGTCACAGGTAGTAGGCCGAGCCGAAGGTACCGTAGGACAAGAGATCCAGCAGCTACTGACCAACAGTGATATCCCCAATGGAATCAACATCGAATTTGGAGGTAATTTAAAACAACAAAAAGATGCTTTCGGATCACTGGGAATGGCACTTATGACTTCTATTCTTTTGGTCTATCTCATCATGGTTGCGCTTTATGACAGTTACCTCTATCCACTGGTGGTCATGTTTTCCATACCGGTAGCACTCATTGGTGCTCTTTTAGCCCTGGCCCTGACCATGAAAAACATGAGTATTTTCGGTATGCTGGGATTAATTATGCTGGTGGGCTTAGTTGTGAAGAATGCAATTTTAATTGTCGATTTTGTTAATCAATTAAAAGCGGATGGGGTGCCTAGTAAAGACGCTGTAGTAAAAGGAACCATGGCTCGCTTTCGACCGATCTTGATGACCACTATTGCCATGGTCATTGCAATGATTCCCATTGCCATTGCTACCGGAGCAGGATCGGAATGGAAAAATGGTTTGGCCTGGGTGCTTATTGGGGGACTAACCAGCTCTATGCTTCTCACCCTGATTATTGTACCGGTCATGTACCGGGTCGTGGATGGTATCAAAGAATGGTTTGCCAACCGATTAAAAAATAAACCGGTAGTGGTGGATGTAACATCCTAAAAATCAATTAACTAACACTGATGGGGATCCTGTATCTTTGTTCGATAAATAAAGTACAGGGTCCCTATCTATTTTTTTTATCAAAAAACAGGATTCAGAAATTATTTCTCCTTGATGTAGTCTTCCAAATTGATTATCCTCATGGGATTTTTTTCGAGTACCTCCTTGAGCTCACTATAAAATACAATGAATGGACCATGTCCGCAAACCAGCCGGTCAAGATTATCAAAATCTGCCCATTGCACAGCAATCCCCTCAAATTCCAATTCAATTTTTCTATCCACCACCCACAGGGTGTACTGAAAAGCATCAAAGGATCCCGTTTTACCTGGGTTATATCTCCTGTATTTTCTCCGGAGAAAAATGCCCCACCTTTCTTTTTGCCAAACCAATGCTGCAGTGTCTGGACCGTCCGCTGAGCTCCAACCATGACTGATTCCATCCTCATCGGCCAAAGGAGGTTGGAAGGTTATCCGGAGATCTTTAAAATACATATCTTTTGTTGTATCATACTGAGGAGCAGCACCATAGGAAACGTATACCGTTCTATCATCAACAAACCTTCCCCCCGTCCCCCAGGTATCTGGTTGCTCCAGGAAAACATCCGCTGTAATTTTTGGAGGCTGGCATACGGCTGTCCAACATGATCTTTCCGGCTTACCGGTGGTAGTAGACATACCCATGGCAAAATAAACGAAATACCGGCCATCGGGAGATATATCACATCGATCGGAGGAAATTCTTCCATAAAATTTAGCACCCAGAATAATCTCTTCTTCTCTATTGCTATAATTAATTTGAAAAAAGTAATATACTTTTCTGTTCTTCCGGTACCATAACACTATCTTGTTTGTGGTGTCTGCTAAATACCCATTGACTTTCGGTGTGCTCTCGGTCATGATCCTAATTTAATTAAAGATAAATTATTTACCATTTTCCATATTTAGCAGCATGAAGTCTACCGGGAAGTTGCTATTGACCGAATTTAATTTCATTCAACCTTCGAGATATAAGACCTTGTGGATTATTCCTTGCATCAATACCTGGTAAGTATTACCATCAGGCCGAACGAAGCTGTTACCTTTCATATTTTATTTTAAATTTGAAATCACTGCCAAAATCAGATTCACAAAAACAAGTATACAAATGGAAAAACGAAGACTGGGTTACAGCGATATGAATTTGACTACCATCCGATTAGGTACCTGGGCCATGGGAGGAGGTGAATGGAAATTTGGCTGGGGTCCTCAAGACGATCAGGCTTCCATCCGGGCCATCCACCGGGCATTGGATCTGGGAATTAATTGGATAGACACCGCTGCCATATATGGACATGGACGATCAGAACGCGTCGTCGGAGAGGCTATAAAAGACAGACGTGATAATATTTTTATTGCTACTAAATGTGCCCGCGTTTGGGAAGAAGGCAGTATTGAAATCGGTAAATCACTTAAAGCCAAAAGTGTACGTAGAGAAGTAGAAAATAGTTTAAAACGCTTAAATATTGATGTCATCGATCTCTATCAGATTCACTGG
>JAGQWV010000564.1 GCA_020437045.1 Saprospiraceae bacterium
TTGATAGCTTCGGATTTTGCAGGAAATGAGACCTCAACTATCTTTTATTTACGCCGGTCCCCTACCGTAAATGCTCCCAGGGTATTGCCGTTTCAACATCATTTTAAAGCTGGTCAGGCAGACAGCCTGGTAACGGCTTATCTAAAAATGAACGTACCCCAAAAGTCACTATCCGAGGATCTGTACTTTCAATTTGGGTCAGAACCTGTCTCCGGAGATCAAGTATTCAGCGCACAATATCGCCTTGATGAAGATCGAATAGCTTTGCTAATGCCGGTCGATCTCCAAATCAGGCCATTTCCACATCCTGATTCGATCAAGCAAAAATTACTGATAGCCCGGGTCAATGAGGAGGGCAAGTACCAATATTGTGCATCAACCTGGGATGGAACCTGGCTTAAATCCCAAATCTCCCGGTTTGGTAAATATCAGGTGATTGCGGATATCGAAGCACCAACTATCAAATTAATCTCCCACACGGCCAGTGGTTCAAGCCACCAATTTACCTTTGAAATTAAAGATAATGTAATGCCTGCAGGAGGATTGAGATACAATGCCACACTAGACAATGAATGGATTTTGGCTGAGTATGATCTAAAACGAGATCGAATAACGTGTAGGATATCTGCCTCCGAATGGGACAAAACAACTTACACTTTCAAACTTTTGGTAGAAGATGCTGTTGGAAACTCGACAACCTATGATTATCGACTTAATTTTAAATAATCTCATGGCAGATCTAAAGAGTACACATCTTAAGGAAGGGGATAAAGCACCTGATTTCAAAGGTTATGATCAGGATGGAGTTTTGCATCAACTTTCTGATTATCAAGATAAAAAGCTAATATTATTCTTCTATCCCAAGGATAACACTCCTGGTTGTACCGCTGAAGCTTGTAATCTTCGGGACAATTTTCAGCATTTGAAAAAGTCGGGTTATACTTTGCTGGGTGTCAGTGCAGATAGTGCCAAAAAACATCAGAATTTTATCGAGAAATTTGAATTGCCCTTCCCCCTACTAGCCGATGAAGATCACCAAATCATCAATGCTTATGGTGTCTGGGGCCCCAAGAAATTTATGGGCCGGGAGTATGATGGTATTTACCGTACCACCTTTGTTATAGAGAATGGAAAAATATCCAAATTGATCGAAAAAGTAAAAACAACAGATCATGCTGCACAGCTACTGGGTTAGAGCCCTGTTGCTTTTATCAGTGATGATCATCCTCTTTGGCTGCCGGGTCAGGCCGATTCACCCGGGAGGGAACCTTAAGGACTATCAATCTCCGGACTATGCCAACGCCATTTATTGGGCAGCATTACCGGAAAAAGAAGATCCTGCGGATGCCCTTCCATCTCAAGATTTCACAAATATCCAGGATACGGCAGCAGTCGATGTTTTCTTTCTGCACCCCACTTCCTACACGGGAGACAGGGGACAAAGTCTCTGGAATGCAGAGTTGAATGATGCGCGGGTAAATCAAAAGACAGACCGCACATCGATATTGCATCAGGCATCACTATTTAATGGAGTGGGCAGAGTGTTTGCTCCCCGTTATCGTCAGGCTCATGTTTATTCGTATTTTACAAAAAATGATCAAGCGGTGGCTCAAAAAGCCTTTGAAGTGGCTTATCATGATATTGCTGCCGCCTTTTCCTACTATCTGGAGCATTACAATGAAGGCCGTCCCATCATTTTGGCCTGCCATAGCCAGGGGACAACCCACGGTATGCGCCTTCTGAAGGAATTTTTCGAAGGTAAACCCCTTCAAGATCAGTTGGTTGTTGCTTATCTCGTTGGCATGCCCGTTGGTGAAAATTACTTTAAAGAAATTCCTGTTTGTGAGTCCCCTGATCAAACCGGATGCTTTTGCAGCTGGCGAACCTTCCGTCGGGGATACATACCTCCGAGATTTCCTGTCGGAGACACCATTGTGGTTGTCAATCCATTGTCCTGGACCACCACACATGACAGGATCGACAAAACAGAAAACAAAGGAGCGATATTACGCAAATATGATCATGGTATCTGGCCCGAATTGACTGATGCCCAGATTTCACAGGGAGTATTATGGGCGAGTAAACCTCATTTTCCCGGTAGTTTTCTTTTAAGGACAAAAAATTACCATGCAGGTGACTATAATCTTTACTGGGTAAGTGTGCGTGAAAATGCCAGACTGCGTGCACAAAATTTTCTACACTCGATTGAGTGTCATTAAGTCAATACGACACTATTTCTTTAAAATTTGGGTGTCGCATAGAAGACGGGGATAAACGCCAGGGCAATTTTGGTAGGCAGCGTAATCTGCTCATTTAACTGATCTTCAACCACCCAGTCTCGCAGATCTCCTTCCCAGGAAGTATATAATTTCATCGATCCATAACGATCATCGTCTGCCGTCCATTCCTCCAAAATATTTGCCCATCGGCTCTTCACGTCCAGACTAACATCACCGTTTTTTACCTCCCATTGTCGCCAATCATCTTTCCAGATGGTGCGAATTGTAATGATTTGATTATCTGACCTTACCTCCCAAAGGTTAGGGTCATTTTTCCATTTGACCTGTATAGTACCACTGAGTTCACCAATACGAAAATTCCATTCCGACCAGTCTCCTTTAAGTGGCCACTTCATAGTAATTTCTCCTTCTACATCTCCACCCTCCGTGTAAATCACCCATTCTGCAAATGAGTCATCCCATCGGGTAGAAAGTCCAACAAGTTCTTGGGCGAGGCAGCGTTGTGACAGAGCAGCTGCAACAAAGATCAGTAGTAAACGCATATCCTCTTAAAGGAAATTTTCTCTTAAAAAGTTTGCTGCCCCATCAGATATTTTCATTAGAAAGGCAAATCATCATCGTCATCCGGACCGCCGAAAACGGGTTCACTATTAGCATCAGGAAACTCACCACCTGCTGGCGGAGCAACAATTACTATATCTTCCCCCGCTTTTTCCACCTTCCAGGCATTGAGGTTGGTAAAATA
>JAGQWV010000565.1 GCA_020437045.1 Saprospiraceae bacterium
AATCGATGCGAACATCTACTAGTTTATTTTTTCAAGTTTACTGCCGACATACTGGACAACATAGGCAGAACGAAAACCTAAATCTTTGACTTTTTCTGCTGCGTCTTTTGCATCATCAAGATCATCAAATCCACTGAGAAGCATAATCGTCCACTCATTCTTTTGCACTGAAGTGATTTTACCCAGACTTTCCACTTTTTTGCCATCAAACATTTCCGGATTTAGGTAAGATGCCAATCGTACCATGAAACCTTCTTCTCTTGTTTCGATGCGTCGATCTCTGGTAGCATGATTTTTATTTCCGGCAAGATACTGCGTCAAGAATGCATCTTCATATGCTGGTTTACTTCGGATTTTTGAGAGGGTCTTTTCTGCTACACTCCGGTCGAAGAATTTTCCCACTTTTACCTTTGATACCAAGCCGTCTTTTTCGATAAAAACCTCTCCATAAGGTTCCAAATCCTTGAAAACATCCAAATCAACATCCATGTTATGTTTTGCCATAATTTGGATACTATAATAATTGATACCATCGATACGCTTGTCCTTTCTAGTGACGCCAACCTCAGTACCCAGGCCACCTGGAATTTTCTTATGATCTATCCGGTTTACAAAAAGATATTTTAATTCATGTCCATCTAACTCATCACCGGTCGAAAAATTATAATCGAAGGGATGATAATCCTCATGGATGATCCTCAATTCATAGTCTGTATCTGGAGTGAGGTACAACGAAAATTCGCCCTTTTTATCTGTTTCAGCCCGTTGAACGTAATTATTCTGCTTTGCTCTTAACTCAAGTTTAGCATTAGCCAGATACAAGTTACCCCCCACCGTATCTTTCACATATCCACTAAAGCAATTAGGGGACCGGCTCAAAAAGACATTGTAAGTTTTGCTATCACCATTGATCTCATCGTAATCAACCATCAGGTCGAGATTTGCATATCCCCTTTTGGCAATTCGAATAAAACAAGCGAAACCCTTCACCGTCTCCATGGAAAATATCCCTTCACCATTACTTTCATATACCGGATGGCCACATGAACTAAAATCAATAGTAAAAAAAGGAATCACCTCTTTAGACTTCATATCCTTTACCATAATCTTCACTTCCTTAACCAACGGAGAAGCAGGATCTATGGCATTAGTCACAAAATCACCTCCGGAATAAGCAGCACTCTGACTAAATCCCGACATCCAATACACGATAAAATAGAGACCAATAAGTGTTCGCATCAGTACAAACTTAAGTTAAATTTCCTTACAAACATATAACAATCTTTCATAATATGATAGTAATTATTAATCAGCCACCATATATATTACAAATGCCTAATATCCTTGTTGTCTAGCTCACCGATTGCAGTAATACAACTAATAGAATGCCATATTATTATATGGGTGTTCATAGTAAACTTTTTACATTCGTTGCGAGATGAATGCACAAAGATTGATTGAGGTAAAATCTCTGTTGATTTGTTTAAATACACCTGCCCGATAAATGAAATTTCGACACCCGATCGTTAAAATCAGGACAGTTCTTAAGACTAAGTTATTTTGTACTCCTAAGATTAGGATTTTTAGACTAAATTTGATTTACTGAGTCAAAATAGTATCAAAGACAACATTTTACGTATGACGAAGATCAATCTACTATCGATTTTAATGATTCATTTTATTTGCTGGGTCCAGATACTCAATGGACAAGCCATGGACCACAAGCAAGGCGAGGTGATCCTTTGCCTTCATCCACAGACATCGTTGGCAGCCATAACGCAGCGACATGCCCTGATGGAAAATGTCCCTACAGACTTTGTACTCGATCGTTGTCTTAATCAGCATATGAATATATGGAAGGCCCAATTTGATTATACGAAGATTAATGAACGTCGGCTGTTGGATCAACTAAATCAGGATCCGGAGATTGTCGTAGCGCAATTGAATCACTTTCTAAAGCAGAGAAGTAATATTCCAAATGATCCGAAGGTAGAAAGTCAATGGCAATGGTTTAATATTGGTGCATATGATGCCTGGACTTTTACGACTGGTGGAATAACTCAATCAGGTGATACGATTGTTGTCGCTGTATTGGATGTAGGTGTATATGATCGTCATGAAGATTTGATTGGTAATATATGGACCAATAAAAATGAAATACCCCATAACGGCATTGATGATGATGAAAATGGATATGTTGACGATTATCGAGGTTGGAATGTCCTGTATGCCAATGATAGTATTGACCCGGAAATCTTCTCAGGTGATGTTCAGGAAACTCATGGCACGGAGATTCTGGGAGTTATTGGGGCAGACGGTAATAACGGAATTGGGGTCAGTGGAATTAACTGGAATGTCAAGATGATGAATGTTTATATCAATTCTGACCTGAACGAAGCAGATATCATCGCAGCATACGGTTATGTATTGGATCAGCGGAAACTGTATAATGAAAGTGGAGGACAAAAAGGAGCTTACGTCGTTGCCACCAACTTATCCTATGGTGATGAAGATCTCAATCCTTCCGAGACACCGATCTGGTGTGCTGTTTATGATAGTCTGGGCGAGCAAGGTATTCTTAACTGTACAGCCACCGCCAATACCAGTATTGATATAGATTCTATCATGGATGTGCCGACCTCTTGTGCCAGTCCTTATATGATTTCGGTCACAGCTACCAACAGTGATGATGTAAGGTCTTTTGCTGCTTATGGAAAAAATGACATCGATATTGCCGCGCCGGGATCTCAATTGCTGACCACGAGCATACCTGATTATGATTATGTCACCGGAACATCATTTGCCAGCCCAATGGTCGCTGGTGCTATTGCATTACTTTACAGTGCACCATGTGGCGATCTGGCAGCACTCTCACATACCAGTCCAGCAGAAGCCGCCCT
>JAGQWV010000566.1 GCA_020437045.1 Saprospiraceae bacterium
ATCTTAAAGCGGATGTCTGGGTTACCTATGGTGACATTCATTTGGCCATCAATCGACGACCGGTCAGGATCGTGGGTTACGGTATGTATGGTAATGTACAGAATAGTGATCAGTTAAGTACAGCCAATCGAAATCTGTCGAATAATCTTGATGTTAAGCGAACACCGGTGGCCAAGAACGCTGCTGGTTTGTACCTGGAAGCCGGCTACGATATTCTTTCATTTTGGTCGCAGCAAAGAAATGAAAATCTCTATGTTTTTGCCAGAATCGAATGGTATGATTCTATGTATAAAACGGTGGGAAATATTTCGGATAATCCCCGGTATGAACGTACCGTATTTAACCTTGGAATCAACTATTTACCACTATCCTCCATCGTCCTTAAGGCACATTACAATTGGAGAACATTAGGTTCAGGAGAGCAGGACGAGACGCTGGCCCTGGGCATTGGTTTTGATTTTTAAAACAAATAAGCATGAAAAAATACTCGCACTTAATATTAATTCTATTTACTTTTTTGCTTCTGCAAACCGCCTGCAAAGATGATGTAGATCCAATTGCAGACGAGACGGAAGATTATAGCGATGTTTTACACAACATCGCCAACAATGTTATTTTACCTACATACAGTGATCTAAAGGAGAGAGCAGAGGAATTAGCCGATATCACCAGCAATCTCGAAATTAATCCCACGCCATCCAACTTACTGGCAGCTCAGGAAGCCTGGGTCAATGCAAGATCTCCATGGGAGCAATCGGAAGGTTTTCTATTCGGACCAGTAGATGAAGAAGGACTGGATCCGTCATTAGATTCCTGGCCGGTAAATGTCACAGATTTAAATAACGTACTAAACAGCAGTAATAATCTTACAGTAGAATTTCTGGAAGCACAAGAAGGCACATTAAAAGGTTTTCACACCATAGAATTTTTACTTTGGGGAGAAGATGGCACCAAATCAATTGATGAATTTACTGACAGAGAATTTGAATACTTGAGTGCTGCTACCGGAGCCCTGGCCAATGATGCAGCTTCATTGGCTGATCTTTGGTTACCGGCAAGTGGTAACTATATTGAGTACTTACTGACTGCCGGTGACAACATTCTATTTCCCAGTCAAAAATCAGCAATCGAACAAATTGTTGATGCATTGGAAATAATTGCCGATGAAGTAGGAAATGGAAAAATTAATGACCCTTTATCCAGTCAGGATTTGTCATTGGAAGAATCGCGATTTAGTGCCAATTCTAAGGCAGATTTTGCCGATAATATTCGTAGTATTCAAAATATTTATTTGGGCATGTATGGCAATGCCGGAAACAATAAAGGCATCAATACTATTATAGCTGCTAATAATCCCCAGTTAAATACTAAAATAAAAAACCTGCTGGAGCAAACGATCATATTGATCGAAAATCTCCCCGGCACATTCAGCGAAGCTATCTTCAACAATCCCAGTTTAGTCTCCGAAGCCCAAGATTATGTCAGGAATATAGAGAGAATTCTCGCTGTCGAGGTGACTACGATTGTTGCCGAATTATAGATTTAATAATGTATGAATAGTCGATTCTTTTTATTAATACTTTTCATAGCAGCATCCATATCCTGCCAAAAAGAAAACTTAACAATTGTAGACCGGGAACACATACGGGCTGGTGGTGAGACAACGATTTTTAAGAGTGGCCCGGATGCATTTTCTTACCCTCTAGCTAATTTAAGAACTGAATTGGTCACTAAACATTTTATGGCAGATGCCAATTTTGCTGCGCATTTCGTCACCAGTCCGGCCCCTGTTCAAGATGGCCTCGGACCTCAATTTAATCAAACTTCCTGCGAAAGTTGTCACATAAGAAATGGCAGGAGTAATCGACCTCAGTATGCCGGTGATGTAAATACCGGCTTACTCTTGCGTATCAGTCTTCCCGGTGTAGGTGAAGTAGGACAACCTCTCGCAGTACCGGAATTTGGAACTCAATTACAGACAAAAGCAATCTTTGGACAAGAAGCCGAAGGCACTTTAGATATTAGCTGGGTTGAAAAAATGATCACTTTCCTCGATGGTGAATCTATTACTTTAAACAAACCTGAATTTCAAATCAAAAATCCCTATATACCGTTGCCTGATGATCTACAGATCTCCCCCAGAAATGCACCGGCGGTATATGGCCTGGGTCTTATTGAAGCCATTCCTGAACGTGATATTCTCCAAAATGAGGATCCCTATGATGCCGATGGTGACGGTATAAGTGGCAAGGCAAATAGGGTCTGGGATCTCCAAACCCAGACCCATGCCCTGGGAAGATTTGGTTGGAAAGCTTCTACCCCAACAACTATTCAACAAACGGCCGATGCATTTAATCATGACATGGGCATCACTAATTTTCTATTTCCTCGTGAAAATTGCAGTGACCAAGCCAATTGTAATCAACTAACGGATAGAGAATTTGACATAGATGAAGAATTTCTCACCACCACCAGTTTCTATTTTGAGACACTTGCTGTACCTGCAGCAAGAAATCAAGATGCACCGGAGGTAATCAAGGGAAAGCAAATTTTTGAAGAAGCCAGGTGCAGTAGTTGTCACCTACCGAAACATGTGACAGGGCACCACGATCTTGAGGAATTAGCCTATCAAACCATTTATCCATATACTGATCTCCTCTTGCATGACATGGGACCAGATCTTGCCGACAATAGACCGGATTTTTTAGCGGATGGCTCGGAGTGGCGTACGCCGCCACTGTGGGGAATTGGACTTACTCAAATTGTAAACCCCAATGCTACTTTCCTGCATGATGGAAGAGCTAACAATCTGGAAGAAGCAATCTTATGGCATGGAGGTGAAGCGAAATCTTCTGTCGAACATTATTTGAAGCTAAGTAAATCGGACCGGCAATCTCTTATTTCCTTTCTCTCCTCATTATAAAAAGCTGACTATTAAAATTCGGGGATATTTCCTACATTAAAAATGTTTGAGATTTCCTCTTATGATCAATCACTGGCTTCTAATCTTGTCATCTGTGTTTTATCTATCCTGTCAGTCTTCGGTAACGCAGGAAAACAGCATTGATGCAAACTACATTCTGAATGAATCTGATCTACCTGTGTATGAACAAAATATAGATCATGCTCAACTAATTGCGGCATGGGATGACCAGTCGTACCGCCGTGGAGAAGAAATTTATCAAGTGCATTGTTTTCAATGTCATGGTGATCAGCATCAACCAGGATCCTTACCCGATTCCCGGCAATTTTGGCAAGATACATTCAAAGGAGGTGATAATCCCTATGCTCTGTATCAAACAATCACCAGAGGTCGCGGTCAAATGCCACCACAGGTGCAATTGGTACCGCAACAGAAATATGATGTCATTCACTTTATTCGGGAATATTTTATCAAAGATCAAAATCCGGGCGCTTATTTTTCGGTAACGGAAAATTGGTTACAATCATTACCTCAGGGTGATGTCCCTGGTCCGGATCCAAAACCCTATCATCCCTGGGAAGACATGGACTATGGCAATTGGCTGATCCATTGCTATGAGATCGCTGATGACAATACTCCGGCTAAGGTGATTTCAGGTGGTCCATCTCCCCTGGCGAATGAGGATTACAGCCAGGTAAATTTTGCCTATAAGGGGATTGCCATGCGCCTGGATAAAGGGGATGGCGGTATTTCTCAGGGCAACGCTTTTGCCATATTCGACCATGATTTGCTTCGTTTTGCCGGTGCCTGGACCGGAGAAGGATTTATAGATTGGCAAGACATTCTGCTCAATGACCAGCACAATGTTTATCCCCGGCTAAAGGGTAAAATAAAAGCCGTCAACCCAATTACTCCGGGCTGGGCCAATCCGAATACCGGTGCTTTCGATGATCCTCGTATTCATGGCCTCGATGGCCGACCCTTTGGGCCTCTACCCCGTGAATGGGCCCATTACAAGGGACTTTACAACTACAACGGTCAGCCGATCATCCAATATTCGGTCGATCAAAGTATGGTCTTCGAGAGATATAGTGTGCTAAATGATCGTTCCGATAATCCCATTTTTGTCCGGTCTTTGCATATCACTGCCAATCCGAGGCCTCTTAAAATGAGAATCCTCCCCGATTCGTTTGCCGTCAAATTGGTATCCGATAAAATATCGCTGGAAGAAGAAAGCGGCTATCATATGCTACAGGTACCGGCTCATCAAAATTGCGATATCATTATTTATTTTGCCAAAGCACCTTTCGATGTATCCGAAACCCCGGTAGAATCTAAAGTGCCAGATCTGGACGTACTCAATTCCGGTGGTAAATCAGAGGAGCTTACCAGTATGTCGACGGAGATCATTACTGCGGAAGGATCCAGCGCTTATGATGTGGATATTTTTACCCTTCCAAAACCGAATCCCTGGAACAGCCGGGTACGACCAACTGGTATTGATTTTCTCCATGAGGGAAAAGATGCTGTAGTATGTACCATCGATGGTGAAGTATGGATGCTCACCGGCATCACCAATGATGAGGCACCAGTCATCTGGAAGCGCATCGCAACGGGATTGTTTCAGCCCCTCGGCATTAAATACTTCAACAATAAAATATATGTAGGCTGCCGGGATCAAATAGTTTGTCTGCATGATTTAAATGGAGATGAGCAAATCGACTATTACCAAAGCTTCAACAGCGACCATCAGGTGACTGAGCATTTTCATGAATTTGCTATGGGATTGCAGGTAGATGCGGAAGGAAATTTCTACTATGCAAAAAGTGGTCGTCATGCCCGGACATCGCTCGTACCACAACATGGTACATTAATTAAAGTAAGTGCCGATGGTTTGCATTCCACCATCCTTGCTAATGGATTTAGGGCTGCCAACGGCGTATGCCTCAATCCGGACGGTTCATTTTTTGTGACAGACCAGGAGGGCTACTGGAACCCCATGAATAGAATAAATCGGGTAATACCAGGGAAGTTTTACGGTAATATGTGGGGTTATGGAGCGCCACCAGACACCACCGATCAAGCGATGGAAATGCCCCTATGTTGGATTGATAAAAAGTATGACCGGTCACCAGCGGAATTGTTGTGGGCAAGTTCCAATCGATGGGGGCCCTTAAATAACAGCCTGCTGAGTCTCTCTTACGGATATGGTAAAATATATGTAGTCCTGCCACAGCAAACCGGAGCGACTTATCAGGGAGGAATTATCGAACTGCCCGTACCACAATTTCCCACCGGACTAATCCGGGGCCGGTTTAATGATCTGGACGGACAACTTTACGTTTGTGGCATGTCGGCCTGGGCTACCAATCAGATGTTACAAACCGGAGGATTGTATCGCGTACGATATAACGAAGAAAAGACCTTAAACCTCCCCCTTCAGGTGCAATTCTTCCAGCAAATAATTCAGCTTGATTTTTCCAATGCACTGGATCAAACCTCTTCCATAGATCCTGCCAATTTCCAAATTAAAACCTGGCAACTAAAACGTAGTCACCGCTATGGATCTGACCGTTACGATGAAAAAAATCTGGAAATATCCGATATTAAATTAAGCGCGGACTCGAAACAAATCACGCTGACCATACCGGAATTGAAACCCACCTGGATTATTGAAATAAAGTACCAATTGCAATCCCGGGAAAAAATAAATTTTTCCGGAGCCTATCAGGGATCGATCTATGAATTGGAGATGAACAATTTGTAAATAAACACAGTGTTGCATTTAAGTAATTAGGTTTCTATCGAGAGCAATAACTAATTTTCAATTGAAGTAACGATTACACTATTCCCACCACCCATAATGGTTTATTTTAGATGAAAAAATCCATCATTTATTCTAATCCTGTTTCAGACTTTCTACCGGATTCATCATCGCGGCTTTAATCCCCTGAAAACTAAGGGTAATCCCGGCAATAATAAATGCCAATAATCCGGCCAGTACAAACATCCACCATTGCACATTGATCCGGTAGGCAAATTGCTCCAACCATTGATTCATCGCCATCCAGGCCAAAGGCACGGCAATAAGCAAAGCGATACCAATTAAAACGACATATTCGCGAGCGAGAAGACCAAAAATACCAGACACGCTCGAACCCAATACTTTCCGTATACCAATTTCTTTAGTACGCTGCGCAAATCCAAAAGACGCGACACCAAATAAACCCAGACAAGCAAGGAAGATGGCTAGCCAGGTAAATACATAAGTGACCTGCGCATTTTGATTTTCAAAGCGATACATTTTCGCAAATTCCTCATCAATAAAATGATAACTAAAGGGCCGGTGGGTAATTAGGGATGACCATGTTTCCTTCACCTTGTCCAATGCTTGCTGGAGATCTCCATCTGACAATCTAATCAACACCTGTCTGCCCCAGTTTTGGGGAAAAATAACCAGGGGTTCAATAGGTTGATGTAGCGAGGCAAAATGAAAATTCTGCACCACTCCCTTCACCAAAGATCTTTTCCCATTAAAACTGATCATTTGCCCGACCGCTTCCTGATCATTCCACCCCCAGGCATTAGCCAGTGCTTCATTTATCAGTATGCGGGAAATGATCGTGGAGTCATCGCTGGCCTTCTCATAATTTTCCATATCAGCCAAGTTAAAATCTTGTCCGGCGGCTAGATCAATACTCATGGTTTGGAGAAAATCCAGACCAGCGGGTAAAGCCGTAACCGGTCGCTGGTCATCACCAGAGGGATTCTGACCAACCGTGTATCCACCCCTAATCTGAACCGGTGAGTCATAAGAATTGGTTACACTGGAGACTTCGGGTAAACTGACCAACTGCGTTTTCAAAGCATCGTATTCTTGCCGGATGGTTCGATCAGCTGGCAGGGAAATAACCAGGTCTTTGGTGAAACCCAGATTCTTATTTTTAACATATTGCATCTGACGATATAATGTGAGTGCACTAATGGTCAAAATAATGGATACTGAAAACTGGAACACAATCAGTGATTTTTTTAACCACTGAGGTTTCCGTCCCTGGTTCTGTTGGGTCCCTTTCAGCGCACTAATCGGATCGTAACGGGCAATGACAAATGCCGGATAAATACCAGATAGTAAGGCCACCGAAGCGGCAATAACTAATATGATACTCATCTTATCCATGGTATAAAAATTATTGAGTACCAGGCTTCGATCAAAAAGTTGATTAAAAAAAGGTAAAGCAAATCGAGCCAAGACAAATCCGAGCACTATCGTAATCAACATAATCACTCCGGACTCCATCAGATTCTGAGCAATCAAATGACTTTTACTAACACCCATAACTTTTTGCACTCCGATTTCGCGTGATCGCTCCGTACTGGTAGCTGTAGTCAGATTGATATAAGTAATACAGGCAATAATTAAAATCAATAAACCAACCACAGCCAGGATATAAATATATTTTATATTACCCGCTGGCTCGAAATTGCCAGGGACTTGCGATCGCAAATGTAAATCACTAAATTTTTCAAAATAAAAAGTCATATAGTCATCACCGGTAATTCCTGTTTCCTTACTGTGAGCTCGCATATAATCTGGTATCTTGGCTTGCAATGCCTGCAGATCTACTCCGGGATAGAGTAAAAAATAAGTTGCATAGTTGGCATTCCACCAGGTTTCGTTTTTGCTACTATTGAGGGAAGTAAATGAAACCAGTAAATCAGGTTTGATATGTGTGTCCTCCGGTGGATCTTTCATCACTCCTGTTACTTTATAGTCCTGAGAGGTGCCAATCCGTAAAAATTTGCCTAAAGGATTTCCATTTCCAAAATATTTTCTGGCGGTCGATTCACTTAACACCACTTCGTACGGCTGATCGAGTAAATGGGATTGGTCTCCAGAAATAAGGGGAAAAGAAAATATGCTAAAAAAAGTAGAATCTCCGTAAAAGAGGTTTTCTTCTTCAAATATTTGATCACCGGTTTTTATGATCTCCGAATATTTCATCAATCGGACACCAGATTCAATTTCGGGAAAATCTCTGGTAAAAGCGGGTGCTGCTTTATTTCCACACACGTTTGCCATCACGGTTTCTCCGGCAAAACGATACTCCATATTAGCTTTAATAATCCGGCCCGCATTTTCATGCATCGAATCATAATTCAGTTCATGTAAAATATATAGGCCAATCAGTAGGCAGGATGCGGTAGCAATCGTCAGGCCGATAATTTTAATTCCGGAAAATAATCGATGTTTTTGCAAATGCCGGATAGCCAGTGTGAAGTAGTGTTTATACATAATCGGATTTCGATTAATAAATTTTAGAATACCAGTACGACCAAACTTAAAGAAAGGAATATGCCAAATACATAACATACTGATAATCTAAACCTTACCAGACCGACATCCTAAAAACATGTTCGAATACGGACACTTTTCGTTCACAATCGGACATATGCGCATGGATAGACCAAACGCTAGATTTTGGTTCAGATATCGTCTTGGCAATAAGACATATCATCGGAAATTCAAACCTTCTTGCGCACAATACACATGACTTGGTGATAAAAAAATGAAAGAATATTATGTTAGTTAGGATTCCTTACTATCTTTGTGTGGCAATTCTGCAATAATCAAATTAAAAAGAATGACTAAATCGATTTTTTATCATGCCGGATGTCCCGTGTGCATAAGTGCAGAACACGACATCATTGAATTGATTGGCACCGACAATGTAGAGATTGTTCATCTGGGTCAGGACAAATCACGAATAGCGGAAGCAGAAAAAGCTGGTGTTCAATCTGTCCCAGCTTTAGTGACGCCGAAAGGTAATGCCTTGCATATCAATTTCGGTGCATCACTGACAGATGTAAGAGGTTAATTTCTTTCATTAATATAGTTAGGATTCCTATATTTAGGGAATCCTAACTATTACAGGTAACACCAATAGATTAGTTTTAAAGATTGGGATATCGTGAATCATCGTTGAAATCTCCTACGGTTTGTTAGGGATATTTAACTTTGGTCTTCGCATACAGACAGGCCTAATTATGAAGCAAAGTGCATTTAATCCGGAACATCAAAATAATGATTTGCCAAGTAAGATAGTTGCCGGCTTAGAGCGAATCTCGGAAGTTTTTAAATTTTTGTTATGGGAGAAAGCTAAAGTTATCGGTCTTAGTCCGATACAAATGCAAATCATCATCTTCGTAGCTTTTCATAAGGATGATTTATGTAATGTGAGTCATCTGGCTAACGAATTTAATATTACCAAACCTACAATTAGTGATGCATTAAAAGTTCTCGAGAAAAAGAATTTGATTATTAAAGATATCTCCTCTAAGGATAGCCGAAGTTATACGATTAAATTGACGGACAAAGGTCATGAGGTTCTTTCGAAAATTTATAACTTTTCAGCACCTCTAAGAGATGAAGTAAATGCGCTGACAAGCATCGAGTTGGAGAGTCTTTATGCAGCAATAAGTCATTTAATTATTCAATTGCATCAGAATGAAATTTTAAAAATACAACGGACATGCTTTACCTGCCGATTTTATGAAAAAAATGATAATTCCGAATATTGCAATCTACTTCAGCAAAATCTAAAAAGACGAGATATCCGACTGGATTGTCCAGAACATGAAGAAAGAACCAATCAGGCTGTGTTATGACAATCTGCAACTATGACCCTAAAACGACTTTTTATTCTGACCGGTTAAGTTACTAACGAGGATACCTACTAAAAAACAGGTAATGACTCCCACTGCCCCATAAAGATATCCATTAACGTCCGTGAAGGTTTTAACGAAAAAAGTGGTAATCGCACCCGCAAAAGTACCAATGATGGCGCCGGTGGCATTGGCTTTTTTCGTAAAGACTGCCAGGGCAAAAACACCCGCCAGGCTTCCTCCGATCATACCCAAAAGTTGCTGAAAAAAATCAAAGATAAATTTAACGTCAGCCATAGCGATCCAAATGGCAGTCAATGTCCCAAAGGCGCCCATTAAAATCGTCACCCACCGGGCAACCTGCAGTAGTGATCTGTCGTTTACCAGGGGATTTAACCGTTTATGAAAATCATTGACATAAGCTGTCGAGATACTATTCATACTGCTATCAAGCGATGACATACTGGCGGCAAATACACCGGAAATAACTAATCCTGCTACTCCCGTCGGTAATTGAGTAACTACGAAATATGGCAATATTTCATCCGGTTTATTACTGGTCACTATTTCCGGATTCATCAAATAAAAAACGAACAACGTCGTACCCAGTCCGAAAAAGATGATAATGCCGGGAAGGGTAATAATTCCATTGGTCCAAAGACTCCGGGCCGCATCTTTTTCACTTTTTACGGTGAGGTATCGCTGAATAACCACCTGATCTGAGGTATATGATATTAAATTCAGAAAGAAAAAACCAATGATCGCTACCCAGAATACCAATTGGGTATAATCCCAACCAAAGTCCATTATTTTAAATTTATGGTATTCCTGTCCGATTCGAATTACCTCTGGCAACCCTCCCTGGATGTCGGATATCGCAATAAAAATACTGGCCAGGGCGCCTCCCATCAAAATGACAACCTGGACAACATCTGTCCATATCACGGCTTCAATACCACCCAGTACAGTATAAATAGTGGCAAAAATGCCCATGACCGCAATGCACCAGATGATGTCGATACCGGTTACCGAAGAAATGGCAATCGATGGCAAATAAAGCACGATACCCATTCGCCCCAATTGTAGAAGTATAAAAATTAAACTCCCTAATAACCGTACACGGAGATTAAATCTTTCTTCCAAAAATTCGTACGCCGTCGTGATATTCAATTTGCGGAAATAAGGTAGATAATAGGTAATAATGAGAGGAACAATGCCCAGAATCAGAAAAGTACCTACCGCAAGACGCCAATCCGTAGCGTATACGATAGCCGGCACCGCCATAAAAGTAATGGCACTTAATTGGGTGCCGTAAATACTGATACCAGCCGCCCACCACGGTATTCGACCTCCGGCCAGAAAATAATCTTCCGTGGTTGATTCACGACGGGAAAAATATAAGCCAATCAGGATCATGCAAAGTAGATAAACAATCAAAGTCACCCAATTAACCAGGCCAAACTTCAGTTCTGTATCCAGCGAATAAATATGCGGTGATCTTACACCCGGTCCCTTTTCACCATTCACAACCAGCCAATGCCCATTCCAAAAAGTAGTCGGTGCGGTCACACGTGATGCACCTTCCGGCATTTCCGGCATCTTCACCCATTGCTCACTATTTACATTAAAAGCATAGACATTTCTGGTAAAACCGGGATGATTGGCAGGATCCGTATGAGTAAGCGTCTGGGCATCGAGACCGCCGGCAATCACGATATGATCCATACCCAAGGTAAAGGCCGGACTGGGTGCTGCCGCTACACCCCAGGGTAATGAAGGAATTTCCTCCCAGACACTTTTGGAGAGGTCAGTGATATCCGGAATTAATCGATAAGCATCCGTCAATAAAGTGCGGTCAATTTTTCCTTCCTTTCGAAAAAGATTAAAGCCACTAAAAAGGTAAAACTTTCCATCATGCGAGGCAGCCACTGCCTGAATTCTTGGTAATCCCGGCCACTCTGGCCCCTCAATCCATTGCCGGTCTTCAGCCCCCTTGCTTAGATCAAGCATAAAACATCTCTTCTCAGATAGGCTATCTGGTCCCTGGTTGCCACCTGCGACCACTAATATATCACCCACTAATGCCCCACACATATTAGACAAAGGAATAGGCAAAGGTGGATATTGATCATTAACGACCACATCATCATCTTGAAATTCCAGCGAAAACACATCCGGATAATGTCGCAACTGATCACTACCGCCCACGATAATCACTTGATCACCATAACTGACAGAAATACCATAGGCTCTGGTGGCTGGTAAGGTATTTTTGCAAATTTGCCATTCGTTGTTGTGGTCCTGGAGCAAATAAATATGATCATACCATTGCTTTACTCCGCCTTGCCAAGGTCTTTTCTCCGGAAAATTTGCCCCTCCGGCTACGATTAATACACCATGACTGACGCCGGCATACATACCTGCAAAGCCCTCCTTATCGGGTATTGTTGGCATTTCATGCCATTTGTATTGGGCATAAATACCGCCGACATTGATCGAGAAGAATACAACAATGGCAAACAGT
>JAGQWV010000567.1 GCA_020437045.1 Saprospiraceae bacterium
TGTAATGGACTCTCGGATAAATCACTTTCGGCATGATAGTTCATATGGTCTAAAATGACCAATTCCGGATCAAATGTCGAAAAAAGGAAATTAAAATGTTCCCGGTATTGATCCTGAACCGCTGCCTGATTACAAAACATTTCCGGAACCGTATGTACCATCAGGTGGCCTTTGCCCAGATTCCATTGATCATAAAAAATCAAGCTATCGGCAACAGTACCTAACGCTTCATGGTCCAGATCTTGTGATAGTTCCCCGGAAAAAGCTGTGAAGAATTTGCTTTTGGCTTTAAAAAAATCATCTTCATAGTGGGTATAGGTGAATGCCACATCTGTGTTTACATAATGCACGGTGATAGTAGTATCGGCAAACTCTCTCCAATAAAAAGAATAGGGTTCGTCATCCACTCCCAAAAGTAAATCTGTAGTAATTAATAATGCATCATTTCCTTTCCGAACAAAATCCATTAATGCAGTGGTATTGGAATCACCATAGCTCACCTGGTCACTAATCATTAAATAAAGGACCTTATCTGATTCTATGCTTGCTAAATTTGTATCAATTTGATTTGTAAGAACAGGTATTTCTGAAAAGCGCTCTTTCAGCATTTGGTGAAATACCCACGTGCCAAATGGTTGTTTAGATGAATATGCGTAATTTTCCTTCCATTGTAAATCCGGCACTTCTTTGATTTCAAACAGGAGAAAAAAAAGCATACCAGCCACCAACAGACTAGCACCAATAAGAATAACAGTTTCTCTATTATTCATCATCGGATTTTAAGAACTGTTGGAACAAATAATCAAACTGCCGAAAATCCTGTTCTGTCAACTGTGTATTTCCATACCAAACCCACTCATAAATGCTGGACAATTTATTAAAAAATGAATATTGCTGTCGATCGCGTAATTCCTCCAAATAGTCCCTATTGGTTTTCTCAGGCTCCCATGCTATAAGATTTACTTTTTGCAGGTATGCCAATACCTTGAGGTATTGCATTCGGATGGCCAACCGATAGTCACCTGCCCGAATGGCTTGCAGGTAGACTGCATCAGGATCTAAGATGTCCTGTTCTTGAGCAATTACTTCATCAGGCTCTTCTGCCTCTTCTCTTTTTGCAACTTTCACCTTTGAAAAAACAATGTATAGAATGATTATCACAAGAAAAATAATGGCTGTAAAGGCAAGAAGTTCCGTTATGTTTTTACCAGCCGAACCCTGTTGTCGTTTTCGCTGGTCTTCCGGTACATTGGTGTCTTCCTTTTTCGATTTGCGAACGGCAATGACTTTATGAGTCTTGTCAAGCTCCAGTTCCTGGACTATATTCTCAAAATTTTCGGCAGTAACACTATGATTTCCCTGTTGCGCAAATGCGGGTAGCGCAATTATCAGCAGAAGCACAGCACATATCTTTGCTCGTATCATCATCTTTCTAATACTGTTGTATTACGGCCAAACGACTCAAATTTAGCTCTAAGATCCGTCGCTTCTGCCCAACACCGTTCAGAAAAATAGGACGAAACAAATAAGAAATATGCAAAAGGAAGACAAAGTAAAACGCCTAACAAACTGAATAGATCATCAATAAATATTTGATCCAATAAAGCGGCTGGAAATAATTCATGCCAGCTTAAATACACACTTATGATGGAGGTAAGCCCCGAATGGAGAAACAGTGCCAGAAGAAGTGCAAAAAAAGCCAGGGTGAGGACTGCCGGCAAAAACCGTATGTATTTAGATGCATTAAATTGATAGATGGAAAATATCTTCTGCCATTCTGGTCTGGATTGTTCTATCAGACTGTAACTTGTTAAAAACAAAGCATGAGGAATTAATGCTAAAAATATTATCATTCCAATTCCTAACGAAAAGCAATAGAACGGCAATATCAACAGCATTGCTACCACCAACTGAGAGGGCATATATTGTTTGATGAAAGCTAGATCTATCGAAGATTTTCCAAAGAGAACAAATCTCCCAAGTAGTAGTAAGGCTAAACCAAAAATCAACACCAGAACTATAAAATTAGTCACACCTCCCCACTCCCACTGCAAAAGTGATACGCTGGCTACATCCAGGTCATCAAATGACAAGTCCAAGGCGTTAAGTTTGTACCAGTTAAATATTCCAAACAAAAGCATACCTGGCAAGACGACAAATTTTAAGTAAGAACCAAACACCATTCGTAATTGTGAGAATACCAGTACTACCCTATCGCCAAAACTCCGAAACTGCTGCCGGTCAAATTTTATCGTCCTGAATTCCTCCGGTTGCAAATTATATACATCCGTGTCGTTTCCTTTTTTACCTCTCTGTTTCCACGGCAATATAATCCACATCAGGACTACCAATAATAGAGATCCCCCAATAATTCCTCCTTTAATCAAAACCGGAAGTGCGGTATATCGTGTAACAAAGGATTCGAGAATTGCGGCCAGAATAAATAAGGGAACCGTGCCCAGCAGAATTCGCAATGCCCGCTTGGCATGAATCTGCAGTGACTGTAACCGATCGTATGTGCCGGGAAATAAAAGACCATTACCCAGGACAATTCCTGCAGCTCCGGCAATTATTATAGCTGATATTTCAATAGTACCATGAATCCATATCGTCAAAAATGAAGTCAGGAAAAGCCCTTTGCTGTAGAAATAATACTGAAAAACACCCAACATCACTCCATTTGAAATAAGCAACACAATAGTCCCCATAGATCCGAATAATCCAAGTACGAATGCCAGGAAAGCGACCTCGATATTATTGAAAGTGATGCCCAAAAACATATCAGTCTTTTGCTCTTCCTTATAAATAGCCATAGGATCACCTCTATTGATATTAGCTTCTGTATACTGAATATAGGCATCTCCCAATATTACCCGCGCAAATTCAGGATTATTGGCGCTACTAATTACTCCGATGGCGACCGAAATCAGAAACACTAAAAAAGAAACCAAAAAAGCCGATCTGGCTCTTAAAATTTCCTGGGGAAGGGTCTCCCCGAAAAACTTCATGACAGATGACAAGCTCATAGGGTTTCTTCGCTTTCTCACGATATCAAATACTTGTTGCGTGAGATTATTAAGATACAATCGAACCGAGCGATTGGCGTAAAATGTTCTCGCATACGACAAATCACTCGACACTTGTACAAATAATTCCTGAAGGCGATCAGCATCACGCTGTTCACTGGCCAACAAGACTTCCAGTTCCCGCCACTTTTCCTTATTTTTCTCAATAAATTCCGTTTCTGTCAAGGTGCGTGATTTGACTAGTGGCAAAATAAGATAAAAAGTTAGCAACCACGATATATGAAGACTATTGAAATAGTTACAGCCCATAATATTGTTGTAACCCAAGAATTAGCTAGCGTTGGCCAACGTATTGGAGCCTTTATCGTCGATGCAATCATTCTCTTGTTTTATATCATCGTGGTTTCCATGTTAAGTCAGGGAAATGTAACAGTGCGCTACCTTGGTATTGGTCTGGTGTCTATTTTTTATCATCTGATTTGGGAGATCTTCAATCATGGACAATCCCCAGGGAAAAAACTGATGAATATCCGCGTAGTGAGTATTCGGGGTATCAGCCCTTCCATTCAAGACTTATTACAGCGATGGGCCTTTCGATTGGTCGATATCACCTTCACTTTCGGCACGCTTGCCATTCTATCCATTGTCACTTCGATAAATAATCAGAGGATCGGAGACTTACTGGGAGAAACCACTGTGATCAATCTACGGGCACGAAGAAGGATTGACTTACAAAGTCTTCATCAGCTTAAGAATCAACCGGAGGAGATCGCATATCCAGCTATTGTCAGGTATTCTGACACAGATATGCTCCTGGTAAAAGAAACACTACAGCGGTACCAGAAAGAGAAAAATGCTGCCAACTCGCAAATGATCGGGGATCTTGTGAATCGCATAGGCAATGACCTACGACTGGATATCAGAAATGTTGATCATATTTCATTTTTAAAAAAGGTGCTCTCCGATTACATTATGCTGACCAGATAAACTTTCAATAGTGTTCAAGCATTAGCCTACTGATAAAATATATTCCTATCCTGGCAAACAGATTAGGCAGTTTATTCTATTATAAAAGATGATCCGTACCTTGTACCAAATGGATTCGTTAACACATTTGGCACTGGGCGCCTGTATGGGCGAGGGTTTTGCCGGTAAAAAACTGGGCAAGAAAGCTATGTTATGGGGAGCTTTAGCGCAAAGTATCCCAGACATTGACTTTCTGGCAGCATTCTGGATGGACACTCCCTCAGCATTATTGGCACATAGAGGATTTACGCACTCCTATCTATTCTGTGCTGTTATCACCCCCCTGCTCGCCTTTTCTGCCGAAAAATGGCATCGTCCACATAACATTGGCCTGAAAAAATGGTTGCTATTTTTTGGCGGCGTTATCTTCATTCATTTATTTATTGATGCTTTTAATAATTACGGTGTAGGGTGGTATGAACCGTTTAGTCATCACCGGGTCTGTTTTCATTCCATCTATGTGGCAGATCCTTTCTTTTCGATTGCACCGGGTCTTGCCTGTTTGGCCATGATTTATTTTCGGAAAAATCCTGTTAAAAGAAGGCGATCCTGGCAAATTGGCCTGGCCATTAGTGGCCTCTATCTGGTTTACTGTCTGATTAATAAAGCCAAGATCGACTTCGATGCCCGACAAATTTTTGAGAAACAGGAAATCGTCTATGACCGGTATTTCACCACTCCTGCCCCTTTACAAAATTGGTTATGGTTTATCGTCGCTGGTGATCAAAACGGCTATCATGTCGGATTCCGTTCGTTATTTGACAAGGAAAAATATATCGATTTTCAATACTTTCCCAGGAACGATCACCTTCTTGACTCGCTCCGTGATCATGTAGAGGTGCAGAAATTAATACGTTTTTCTCAAGATTATTATTCAGTAGAGCAATGGCATGATACCTTGGTATTTAATGATCTGCGCTTTGGTCAAATGCTGGGTTGGGAACAGCCACGTGGTAGATTTGTCTTCCACTATTTTCTCAACCATCCGGATGATAATACCTTGGTGGTACAAAGGGGCCGGTTTAAAGGCTGGAATTATGATGTGGTCAAAGGATTAATAACACGCATTATTGGAATCCGGCCCACGCCTCCAAAAGAATCATCTGACAATTAAACCGGGATTATTTATTAGATTTTCTATTACGAGCCAAAAT
>JAGQWV010000568.1 GCA_020437045.1 Saprospiraceae bacterium
GATGGGTATATGTGATGATGGAAATAGTGGGCGATTATTCAGAAAATCCTTTCCAGGGAATGGCCAGCGACATACCCATGCTTTCCCTTTGTCGAACCATAGAAATTGATTTGAGGGAAATGTTGGGTGAAACCGATTTACCGCCAGCAATTGAGCCTAAAAACTATATATTGATGTAAGGATAAAATTAGCATAAAGCAAGGGATATTGAATTTGAACATTGTCCAATTTGATCATATTTTTTCTGAATAAGACTGATCTTTAGGTTCACTTAGGATTTCAGTAATACAATGATTAAACATCTGCAGCGTTAGTCAATATAGCGAACCTTCCCGACGAATCTCATTTAGCTTTTTTTCCTGATCACCATAATCCACGAACACACCATTGTTCATTCAAGTAGCAATATAATTGTATGAAAGCATACTTTTTAGAATCGTTTTTATTTAGCCTGATTTTAGTCACCCTTCCGGAAGTAAAGGTTTTAGCCATGGATTATCATGTGGGACCTTCGCAAACGCTATCAGACATATCTTCAGTGCCCTGGGCGAGCCTTCAGCCTGGAGATCGAGTCTTCATTCACTGGAGATCTTCTTCCTACAAAGAAAAGTGGGTGATCAACCGACAAGGTAACGCAAATAACCGGATCGAAATCATTGGTGTAAATGGACCCAACGGACAGCAACCGGTCATTGACGGCAACGGAGCAACAACAGCTGCTGGTCTCAACTATTGGAATGAAAATAGGGGTGTCATCAAAATTGGAGGATCCAATATCCCTCAAGATGGTCTCCCAAGCTATATCACTATTGAAAATCTGGATATTCGATCGGCCCGGCCACCCTATACGTTTACCAATGACAATGGACAAACGGAAAACTACATCAATAATGCTGCATCAATCTACGTAGAGAAAGGTGCACACATCGTGATACGAAATTGTACCATTACCGACTCCGGTAATGGTATATTTATTGGTGCTTTCGAAGGACAAACCCAGGATATTTTGATCGAAGGCAACTACATCTATGGCAATGGAAATGTCGGTAGTTATTATGAACATAATACTTATACTGCTGCCATCGACATCACCTATCAATACAATCGCTTTGGTCCATTGCGTTCCGGAGCGGGGGGAAATAATCTGAAAGACAGATCCGCTGGTTTGGTGGTGAGATACAACTGGATCCGGGGTGGAAACCGGCAATTGGATCTGGTAGATGCCGAAGATACAGATGTAATTGTCAATAATCCTGGTTACCATGCTACTCATGTTTATGGAAATATATTAATAGAGCCGGACGGAGATGGAAATTCGCAGATCCTGCATTATGGCGGAGATAGCGGTAACACCAGTATTTATAGAAAAGGAGATCTTTACTTTTACAACAATACTATTCTTTCAGAAAGAAATGGCAATACAACCTTAATGAGATTGTCTACTAATGATGAAACGGCGCATGTATTCAATAATGTGATTTATACCACTGCCTCCGGTGATAAGCTGGCCATGATTGATGATCATGGTACTTTTCGGATGCAAAATAACTGGCTAAAGGCCAATTGGGTAAATTGTCATGGCACACCGAGTGGTTCGGTGCAAAATTTGGGCGATAATATAACAGGGACGGATCCTCTGTTTACCGATCTGAATAATTATAATTTCAAGCCGCTAATGAGCTCCCCACTGATCAACCATGGCGATCCGGTTCCTGCAACATTATTGCCCGATTACCAGCTAACTTCCGAATATGTAAAGCATCAACAAGGCCAGACCCGGACCATTTCAGGCTTTCCGGACATTGGAGCCTTTGAGTTTATGAACAGTAGTTGTATTGACACCACACAATTTATCAATGGACTTTGGAGCAATGGTATACCCGACCTAACTAAGCATACGATAATTTCCGGCGACTACGATAGTGGAATTCACGGAAGCCTCAACACTTGTAATTGCGTAATAAATCCGGGGGTAAAACTGACCATTCAAGCGGGAGATCTGTTGATGGTTGAACATCAATTGGAGGTAAATGGTGATTTGGACATCCATAATCAAGGATTACTAACGGTTCAACAACCCTGACAACTCTTGAACTGTTGCCTTTCGATGCGAGTTTTTCAAAGCTTGTGCCAGCAGGTATGTATAATTCAAAGATCAAAATGAAACCTCCACTCCGACTTGGGTTTGTGTCAGATCAAATAACCCGTTGAAATTGCTAAAGTTTCTTTTCCTGGTAAATGATTCAGTGCCAAATTTGGCTTTACCGAAAGAAAAATTAATTCCATCGAGGCGTATCAGAAATTTTAGTTCTGATGCCAAAGGCAAAATACAAAGTGGATTAAGGCCCAGGACCAAGGAAGTAGTCTCGAATCTTGAGATCGAGACATCTCTATTCTTGGTTTCAGAAGTCCCATAATAAAAATTGACGGAAGGCTCCAAGACAAAGTGGATTTTCTCCTGATTTGGATTCATATTATAACGAAAGAAAAGCCCTCCTCCCAAGGACCAGCCCTCATCTACTAGTTCATGATTATCTTCATTTAGGGCCTCCCTTGTCTTGGCGTAGCTGGAATTAAATTGAATGCCAGCATCCCATCGTTTATGAACAACTCTTCCTATATAAGGGCTAAAGATAAATCTGGTCTGCCTCCCCTCTTGTCCGCTAAAGGCACCATCAATCCCTTGATTTTTACTGTGCCCAAAACCAACAGTCCCACCCACAAACCAGATATGGGGCGTTTCCTGAGCAAAAATTTTAACAGTGTTTGTCAGCATAAATATTAACAGACAATATTTCATCTCCACTAATTGTAAATTAATCACAGAAGTAAATAAATTTCTGAATGTAATGCAAGAATTATTTGTATTAACACCGGCTGAACTATCACCTAAAGAGGTTGGAAATAGTCTGCAATAAAACGATTAGCATATATTCGCGTTCAACCATCATCAGCCTTATACACCCTGGAAGCAGACGTAATCAGAATTCTGCATTGGAATGTTGATATACCCATGTAAAATAAACTATCAATCAGTATGTTTATGCAGATTTGTAGCATATTGCACGTGGGCTTATATGTAGATGATCAGAAAAGTCATTATGGGGAGACACTGGCTGAGGAAAAAACAAAACATTATTATACAACCCTATCGAGGGTATAGTTCCATAAATCGATTATATCTTGGGGGGCGTGTGCTGGAAGATGAACAGATCACGTTGCACCGGGACGAAAGCTTTTTTCAAACCTTACGAAACAACTATAAACGCTGGGAATCGGATGAGATCGCAGATGTACCGGTTACCTTACAGATTGGTCAGCAGATACATCAGACGGTTACTGACCGGGAAGGATATTTTCTTTTTGACGAAGCAGAGGGAATTAGTTTACATAACGAAGAACAATGGAAGATCGCGTATCTGACGGCTGACTTCGTCTATCGTCATACAAACTACGATCTGACCAGACAGGCAGAGATTTTTCTCCCCAACCCTACAGCAGAATTCGGAATTATCAGTGATATTGATGACACTATTATGCATACGGATGTCTTGTACCGCCTGCGCATGCTAAAAAATACGTTTTTATACAATCCTTATAAACGCAGGCCATTGCCCGGAATGGCCACCTGGATTAATGCTTTGCGAAAAGGACCAAAGGGGACCTCAAGCAATCCGGTATTTTATGTATCGAAAAGCCCCCGTAATATCTTTGATTATTTATCGGTTTTCCTCCAATTCAATCAATTTCCGAAGGGGCCCATTCTCCTAAGAGATTTTGGCAGAACCGGTGTGCGGCCACCAGATTATCCAGGACATAAACTGGATGAAATTGATAAAATCTTCCAGACATATCCCGGTCTGTCTTTTATTCTAATTGGTGATATTGCCGGTCGGGATGCCGAGATCTATCACCACTTCCAAAAAAAATATCCCAGCCAGGTATTAAGTATTTACCTTCGAAACATCATACAAAAGAATCGAGATAAAATATTTTATTCCTGGAGAAACGAGCACAATCCGATTAATTTCCAACTCATTGAAAATCCTCTTGAAGGTGCTACACACTCACTTCAACAAGGCTGGATAGGTCCATTTTTCTTGGATAAAATAAAGAATGAAGTAAAAGATTCTTAGCTAAAATGATGCACTATATGGAATGCCCCAGGTCTTAAATGTCGTTGGCCTATGGAAGGAATTGACTGTGCGGAATATCAGACATTTCTAAAACAAATAAATCTTCCGGAATTTTCACGGGACCCAAATCGCACAACTGAAAAAACAACCAGGATACTAAATAGCTGGATGCATAAGCATTCGAACAATCGATTAATTTAGCAGTGTTAATCAATCATTGGATATTATTCATCTACTTCAAGTATGAAAATAAAAACAGATGTCCGGGAGTGGTGGGGTCCTCCCAGAGAATTTACACTTGAAAATCCTGAACGAAAGGTAAGTTGGCTAGAGCTATTTTATGATTTGGTATATGTGATTGCAATATCGAGAATCACGCATCACCTGGCTGCACACTTCAGTCTCTCCTCCTTTCTCGAGTATATATATTTATTTACCATGGTCTATTGGGGATGGTTGAATGGGAGTCTATACTATGACTTGCACGGATCTGAAGGATTGAGAACCCGGCTGATGACTTTATGGCAAATTATGATCGTAGCGGCCTTAGCGATCACGCTCGAAAGCGACCCAAACCATCTCGTCTTTAATGTTTCGATCACCTTACTCATCATGCAGTTTTATATCACTTATTTATGGTGGAGCGTCGGGGTATATGATAAAAATCATGCGCGGCTTAGTCCCACCTGGACCATTCCGTATCTGATATCGGCCCTGTTGATTTTCGGTACTTTGTTCCTCCATCGGGCATATGTCTTACCCATACTGTATATTTCCCTGCTTATCAATTATCTCCCTCCATTTATCACCCAAAAGATTCATGGAGAGACGGCAAACTCGATGGTGATGTCGTCCAGTATGTCAGAACGATTAGGGCTCTTTACCATAATCATATTTGGAGAAGTTATCCTAGGCATTATTACTGCTGTTGATGCTTCCGAAGATTTAAGCTTTAATACCTGGGTAAAGTTTGCCTTGGCAACAGGAATTACCTTTGCACTCTGGTGGTTATTTTTCACCCTGGTGTCAGATAGGCATAGTAAAATAGGGCTGGTCAAATCCAGTTGGCTACAGATATCTTATATACCGACTTTGATGGCACTTTCAATCACCGGTATTGCATTTTCAAGTTTTTTTGGCACGCCCCACGCCGGAGAACATGCTACCGATCATACATTCCTATTCGGATGCGCTATTGCTATATTTCTCAGCGGCATTGTATTAATGGGCAACTTCCTTGACTATCCCACGTTTTCTAAAAGATTTAAAATACAAATTCGGGCATTGGTCATAGCAGGAGCCTTACTCATTTTTGGTCTGGTTTCGCTTGATTGGCATATTACTCCCCTAATACAGTTAATTCTGGTATTGAGCATACTGCTTTTGGTAATTCTGGGGCTCAATTATTTGTGGTATAGCCTGCAGGCAAAAGGAAAGACAAATTCCTAAAGGATGATGAGGAACAAATGAACTTTTTGAGATTTACAAGTCCTATTCCATGACGACAACAGGCCCGCTTTTCCTATCACAGCTCTGTACTCAGAAGATCTGCCCGCAGAAGACGAATCAGGTAATCCCTCCACTCCTGAACATTCACATGATGTAATGTGTCCCGAAAACTTCCGGCGGCAACGTTTAGTTTAACAAAACCGACCACCGCGCCCCAGGCAACCAGATATAACAGTTCTGGTTTATTATGATTTAAGATACTACCATCATCCACCCCTCTCGCAATTTCTCCGGTAATCAATTTTACGGGTAAATTTTGTATATCCTGTACCATGCGATAATACATGCTTTCTTTGATAGCATCGGTCATCCTTGCCCGGTCCTTACCCAGCTGGGTAGATCGGTTAAGATTC
Organism: Saprospiraceae bacterium; assembly: GCA_020437045.1. Taxonomy (GTDB): domain Bacteria; phylum Bacteroidota; class Bacteroidia; order Chitinophagales; family Saprospiraceae; genus JABDMH01. The sequence goes on from JAGQWV010000568.1 coordinate 5,999, forward strand.
ATGTAATCAAGAATTACCTCGCTATAAAAAAAATATTTCGCAGAAAAATCAAGGTATGTCTCTGCCAGAGCCAGAACACTTTCCAGACCTGGCCTGGATTTATGAGTATCCCGGGTGCGATACAAGGCATCGTTTAGCAACTGTAAAGCCCGGTAGGTAACGGCCATGTATAAGTTTTCCTTTGTATCAAAATAGAAATAAACGGTGCCTTTACTAACTCCGGCATCCCTGGCAATTTCTTCCATTTTCGTGTTGGCAAATCCAACTGCCGCAAAAATTCGTTCAGCTGAATCAATGATATTTGCCTCTTTCAGAGACCGTCTCTGATTTGATCCATTCGTACTCATAGCGTGCAACTTTCCAGAGTGTTTAATAAAATCAACTGTCTGCCGCTAAAATACGAAATTGACATTCTAAGGCAGACAATATTGAATTATTATTAGATTTCACTCTAATAACTTACAAATAAGTATTGTTTTTAGAGATGCATCACCATTTCGCAAGAAGATCGTCACGGTGATTGTATAATTATCGTGTGAAGGATCTTCAAGTACGTAAATTACCTTTAGATTCGTAGCGGAATTGAAAATTCAAAATGCATGGCAAAAGTTTTAAAGATCCATCCGGATGACAATGTATGGGTTGCCTTGGAATCAATCAAGGCGGGCAACGAAGTGGCTCTGGACGATGAATCGATCAAAGTAATTGAAGATATAGATATCAAACATAAATTAGCGATTGTCGATATCGATGAAGGTGATTTTATTCGTATGTATGGTACCATTGTGGGGGTGGCCAAAAAACCCATCTTTCGGGGCATGAAGATTACTACCGAAAACACTAGACATCATACGGCTCCTATAAA
>JAGQWV010000569.1 GCA_020437045.1 Saprospiraceae bacterium
AATAAGATTTTTGATGAGGTCCGAGGCGCAGAACGCAGATGTAGCCGTAGCTTACAGAGAGTCTTTGCAACGAATGAGATCATCAAAAGATATTTAAATAAACGGCAATAATCGATGCGTTGTTCTACTAGTGATTTGCTAGATCGGATAATTAAATTGCAAGGTGTTATTTTATTAATTATACCCTAATCACCTTCTACAGCTAATAATTTTATGCGTAGATTTTACACAGTATTTATTAAAAATCCTTCCGTTTATCTGCTTGGATTGTTTTTATTTTCATGTCAAAAACAGTCGACAGAAGATGTTAATATTCTTGTTGAACCGGGGTTGAAAGTAGAGCGTTTTGTCGCTGAACCTTTGGTCATGGATCCAGTGGCTTTTACTTTTGATGAACAGGGGCGACTCTATGTCGTAGAAGACCGTGGTTATCCGGATCCTGCTGAAGGTGGTATACCGGACAAAAAGGAAGGAAGAATTGCTTTACTGCAAGATCTTGACGATGATGGCCGCTACGAGCATCGATCGGAATTTGTCGGGGATTTAACCTACCCCAATGGCATAATGTCCTGGAGAGGGGGTGTATTTGTTACATGCGCACCCGACATTTATTATTTTCGAGATACAACCGGTGATGGAGTGGCGGATCAGAAGGATGTGGTCCTCACCGGATTTTTTGATACCAGAACAGCCCAAATCAGAACCAGTCACCCAACCTTGGGATTGGATGGTTGGGTTTATGTGACCAGTGGTTTAAATGGTGGAAATATTTCGTCACCGTTATATCCGGATCGTCCAGCAGTATCGTTTACGGCATCTGATGGACGTTTTAATCCCGACTCTTATGAATTTGAGACAGTGGGCGGAAAGAGTCAGTTCGGTCTGACCTTCGATGCCTGGGGAAACAGATTTGGGGTATCAAACCGGAATCCGATTATGCAAGTGGTAATAGAGCCTGCATACCTAAACAGAAATCCCTGGCTGGCCAGTAACGAAACAGTCAAAAATGTTTCGAAGGTGGCTGCGGAGGCGGTTGTTTTTCCTCTGCACAAAGTGGTAACTACATCAGACTACATTCCTACATTAATGGGAAGATCTCATCAGGGCACTTTTACTGCCGCCAGTAGTACCTATATTTATTATGGACGAGGATTACCTGTGGAGCATCAGGGAAATGCTTTCGTTTGTGAGTCCGCTCAAAATCTTATGCAACGACAAGTATTGCAAAAGGATGGGCCTGCTTATTCCGCTGTAATACCATATAGAGATCGAGAATTTTTGGCTTCTGAAGATGAATGGTTTCGGCCGGTTTTCGTCAATACCGGACCGGATGATGCGCTATATGTTGTGGATATGCATCGTAAAGTGATTGATCATCCCTCCTATGTTCCTGAAGAAGTGCGGGATCAGATTGATTTTGTCAGTGGCAAGGATAAGGGCAGGATTTACCGGATAACCAAAAAGGATAATGAGGCACATCCTGATGAAGATTATTGGTTTAGCGGAGAAGAATCGTCCGAACAGTTGGTTGCTCGAATGGGAGGAAATTTCGAATGGGAGAATCAGACGGCATTCCGGTTATTACTGCAAAACGAAGAAGTTAAACCCCAGGCGGTTATTGACCTTTTTCATTCTTCACAGAATTCGAGGCAGAAAGTAAAAGCGCTATGGCTGCTGGATGATAAAGGTTTGATCGATGATGTCACATTAAGTGAAGCATTTCATGCCAAAGATCCTGTGGTAAGACTGCAGGGTGTTCGACTTGCTGGAAATCAGGCATCTGTATCGAGTAATTTAAGAAATGAACTGATAAAAGCCGCAGAAGATACTGATATGCAAGTACGTTTGGCCAGTGCCTTGGTTCTGGGATCCATCGATGGTGATGATGTCGTCAGATCCCTGGCTGATATCGCCCTGAGAGATGGAGATGATCTCTGGATTCGGGAGGCTGTGTTGAGTGGAGTAAGTACCCGTATGGCTACTTTTTTTGATGCCATAGTGCACCATAAAGATTTTGCAACCGCAAGTCCGGAGCTACTCCGGGAAACTGGTGAAATGTTTGGTCTGGGTGGATCTTTACAAGCATGTCGGAAGATTGCCCAGGATATCCTTAAGCAAGCAGGAGTTGCTTCGGATTTAAAATTTTCTACCTGGCTGGGTTTGATTAAAGGCTTACAACAAAGGAAAGATAGTCCTCAAGGCAGAAATGTATTCAATTTTCTTATGGAAGAAGTAAACCAGACCAATCAGCAAGCTTTTAAAAGCGAATTGGTGGAGAAAGCGAATCAGGAAAGCGATGATATAGCCGGACGAAGTCGGGCACTAGTATTGTTGGGTCATACGCAAATTACGGAATCAATGCAGGTTTTTCGAATGGCGCTGCGATCGACTGAACCGTTGGAGATCCAAAAAGCAGCTGTAAGTGGAATTTTTGCGGGTGGCTCAGAGAAAATGGCAAAAATACTTCTGGAACAGGAAATATGGAAAGGTATGGGCCCGGAGATTCGATCTCAGGTTGTTTCGTCACTGGTGGCAAACGATCAGTTTATTCCTGTCTTATTATCAGCTATCAGTCAAGGAACCATAAAGGCATCAGATGTCCCAGCGGTTTATAGAAATCGGCTCATGAACAGTGCTAATGGTAACATCGCGGCCAGAGCAAAGGAAGTATTTCAAGCCATCGAAAGTGGAGATAGAATGCAAATATACGAACGCTATAAACGCGCCATAAATAATGAAGGAGATGCGGTGAGTGGCCAGGTTATTTTTCAACAAGCCTGTGCAGTTTGTCACACCTATGCCGGAGAGGGTGGAAATGTTGGACCCGATCTAACTTCGATCAACAATCAACCGACCGAGGCAATATTATTGCATATTTTATTACCCAATTATGAAGTCTATCCTACCTATCAGACGGTGATGATTCAAACTAGTGAAAATCAATACCTGGCTGGTTGGATGATGAACGAAACTTCAAATGCCATTACCTTAAAAACAGCCGCGGGAAATGATGAAACGGTTCTAAGGTCAAATATTACATTGATGGAAAATACCGGACAATCCCTGATGCCGGAGGGGCTCGAGAATGCCATTGATGAAAAAAAGATGAATGATTTAATCGCCTATTTGAAAAAAGGAAGTCTATATAATAATTAACGAAAATTTTATTCGAATGTTTTTTAGCAATTACCGATTTACTTTATTATTGATTTGTATCCATTTTTCTATAATCTCTTTTGCTCAGCATCAATCCACAGCACGTGTTTTTAAAGCAGGAGCCGCCAAAAGCGTCATTACTCCGGCAATTGGCACATCCATCAATGGAGGATTCCAGGATCGAACAGTGAGAAATATTCATGATGAGACCTATGCGCGGGCTATAGTATTGGATGACGGAGAAAATCGGTTAGCTATCGTAGTCTCTGATCTATGTATGATTTATCGGGAAACTTTAGATGATGCCAAGCGCAGAGCTAGCGACTTTACGGGAATTCCGTGGCAAAATATGCTAATGTCAGCTACCCACACACATACTGCCGGCACCGCTTGTGCAGTATTTCAGAGTACTCCTGATTCAGCTTATCAGTCTTTTCTTGCGCAGCGAATTGCGGATGCAGTGATCAGGGCCAATGAAAATAGAATAGAGGCACGTATTGGATGGGGAATTGGAGAAGAAACCAGTCAGGTGTTTAATAGGCGTTGGAAACTCAAACCCGGTAAAACGGCTATAAACCCTTTCGGAGAAATGGATCTTGTTAAGATGAATCCAGGTGTGGATAATCCGGATAAACTGGAACCGGCTGGACCGGTTGATCCTCAGGTACCGGTTATTTCGATCATTTCCCGAAAGGGAGACTTCATTGCCACGTTGGCGAATTATTCTTTGCATTATGTTGGTGGCCTCGGACCCGGCGAAATTTCTGCTGATTATTATGGTGCTTTCAATGAAAGGGTATCATCATTATTAGGTGCTGATCATCAAAATGTACCCTTCGTTTCGATAATGTCGAACGGCACGAGTGGAAATATCAATAATATTGATTTTAGTGGTCGTTACAAGCAAGCTGGTGGATATTATACCCAGATGAATTATGTTGCCAATGTACTTGCCGCTGAAGTGGTCAAGGTGATTGAAACGATTGAATATCAGGATTGGATTTCCTTGGTTGCAAAGACCGATGAAATTAAATTGGGTGTGCGTCTTCCCGATGAAAATGACATTGACCGGGCTGCAAAAATTGTGGAGAAGGCGGAAGGCCCCAATATGAAAACTGCCGAAGAGATTTATGCCAGGGAAACTTTATTATTAAAGGATTATCCCACTACTGTGCAGGTTCCTCTCCAGGTTCTTAGAATCGGTACGCTGGCTATTGCTGCGATACCATGTGAAGTCTTTGTGGAGACGGGACTTAATATAAAATCTCTCAGCACCATAAAACCAGTTTTTACCATTTCACTGGCTAACGGATATTTCGGATATCTTCCAACCCCTGAACAACATGCACTAGGAGGATATGAAACCTGGCGTGCCCGCTCAAGTTTTTTAGAAGTAAATGCTTCGGATAAAATTGAACAGACCATCCTCAATTTATTGCGATAATTTTTTTTCTGAAATCAAAGTTCGAACCGATTTTTAACCAATTGATAGGATACTCATTTTTTTATATGGATTATTTTGTTTGTCAATTTAAATGGTCAGTGGTAATTTTTTCCTTGTCGTTGCTTTCTTGCAATCTCGATGACAAGAAGATGAATAATCATGAAGATACCATTCATCTCTTTAATGGTGAAAATCTGGATGGCTGGTATACTTATTTGAAGGGTTTAGGTAAAGACCAGGATCCGGATGAAGTTTTTACCGTAGAAAATGGAATCATCCGCATCTCGGGGGAGACCTGGGGATGTATCACCACCGAAAAAGAATTTGAGAATTATCATTTGTTCGTGGAATATAAGTGGGGGGAGAAAACATTTGAGCCAAGGGTAGACCGGGCCCGTGATTGTGGTGTATTACTTCATTCAACCGGTGTTGACGGTGCCTATGGTGATACCTGGATGTATTCCATCGAATGTCAGATTATTGAAGGAGGGACCGGCGACTTCCTGGTAGTGGCTGATGGGTCAGAAAACTATGCTATCACCAGCCCGGTAGCTGATGAAAAGCAGGGTTCGAGTTGGGTATATCAAGCAGATGGCCATTTGGAAACTATTTATGGTGGAAGGATCAATTGGTATGGTCGATCTTCTAGGTGGCAAGATACAATTGGGTTCAGAGGGGAAAATGACATCGAGAAGCCAGTCGGTGAGTGGAATGTCTTAGAGTGTGTTGCGGAATCGGATTCCCTTATCACAAAATTGAATGGGGTAATGGTCAATGAAGCAATAAAAGTACGGCCTCATATGGGGAAAATACAGATTCAATCAGAGGGGGCTGAGATTTTTATTCGAAAAGTTGATCTCATATTGGACTGAGGTATACGACTGTTTTTTTTAACTGCGAATAGCTTCTCTATTAGTCGGGATCCGGGATGACTGGAATTTATTTACTGCTTAAATCGGCACTTAGTATAGTACGTATAGGAATTTAGAAATTAACATAACAAACTACATGTAATGTTTCTTACTCGATTACGATCATGTGGATAGGTATTCATCTAACGATCACGAAGTCAGTAAAAATACTACCTTCCAGAGGTTCGATAAACTCATCCATACGTTCAATTAACATGATTTGCCCTGGACGCCATAATTTTAAAGACGCTTCCGGCATATTTGTTTCTCCATGTTGTGGTGTGGGAAAATAGAAGTTACGGGTATTGATGGAGTCAAAAATCAGTAGTAAAACATATTGATCTTTTTTTTGCCCTCTTTCACCTTTCATGATTAATGCACGTACTCCAGGTACAAATTCTTCAAAAGTAGGGGTAAACTCCTCTGCTATGAATCTTTCAAAAGATTCAATATCAATGTCTTCTTTGAGAATCAGGTCACGGTAGGCTATAACCTGACTATCGCCTAGGAAAGAGGTGCTTTTTTGATAAGAATAAGAACCCAGGATTATAGTGACTAATATGCCAGGGAGCAATTGCCATAGATCGATCTTTTTCATGGATTTAGATTTAGGTAAAATACCAATGTGAGATAAGGACTATATATTAACTTGTAGTAAATATTTCCATTTGCTATTCAAGACTGATTAAAATAGATATCAAGCTACAAATATAATTGGTCGTCATTCCGTAATAGTCTTTTCATTTTAAAGAATTGTTATTGTCCCTGTAGTAGCCATCCAACATATACAATCTTCCATTTTCCCTCAATCTTTTCCAAAACCCGGGTTTCACGACTTAATCCAGGCATATCAAACTTGGGGTCATCGGTATCTTTACCATATTGGTCAAAAGTTACCCAAGCCATGTCTTTCCCGATACGGATATTGATATTTTTTCGCACTGGATTTTGAGGATTTGGGACAGGGTTGTCCAACATCATCTTTTGGATTTTTTTCCCGATGGTATTCCAACCTTCGGTTACACTAATTCCACCATCTGACCACCAACCTATGATACGTACATAGTCCTGATGCGCCCAGCAATCCGAAAAATTCTTAAAGTCTTTGTCCCAGAAAGATTTTGACTCCCGTTCGATGACCGACATAATTTCCTTTTCTTCGGTAAAATCACTGATAGGATCCCTGACATGATGACTTACATAAAGAAGTATGGATGTCAAAGTGACCAGATAGAACTTTTGATTTTTAAGCATATGGTCTGTTTTTATTTGGCTAAAATTGGTAGATAAAATGGGAACCTCATTGTAATTATGCGTCAATATTTGCCGAGGATCGATCCTGTTTGGATTTTCTTA
>JAGQWV010000570.1 GCA_020437045.1 Saprospiraceae bacterium
GTCCTCAGTTTCTTTAAATGTTAATTCAAAATCGCTTTTTTTATCGAGTAGTAATCTTTTCCCCGCCAGATAAAAAGGGTAACGAGGATCAACCATCTCCGAAATAAATACCTCATCTCCTGATACCACTGATTGCTTAAAAATACTGTCATTCTGATCGAAATCAATCATAATCTCATGATATGGAGTCAACCTTGACCTTGAGTGAAGTTCTACTCTATATGTCTGGTCCATTAGATGAATAAATCCAGTCTTATAATTTGCTACTCTGGCATAGATCCACGGAAGATCTAACAGGATCTGTAATGTCAAATCCTGACGGGGAATATTTAAAGAAACACTTGCCACTGGTACGGCTCCGATTCGTTTGTCAAATACTAAGAATGTATCATTTCTGAAATTGAAGTCATTGTTGACGTCAACGCTATAAATTGTCGAATCATCTATCATCATACGAGCAATGTAAACAGGCCTTTTACCCTCTAAATTGGTCAGCGCTGCCACTTGCATGTGCTCGCATTTGTCCGGAAAAACGAACTGGTAATTTAAGATCGAATCAAAAAAGATATTCGATATTCCATATGCAGGAAAAGTGAGTGGGTAAGGTTCGTTTTTTAGAGTTACCACATACTCGCCAAACTGATCAATATCGCTTTTACAACCACAAAGGCCTATAAGAATGACAGGAAGTATACTCCAAAAGGATCGCATCAGCTATAATTCTTTCTAGGAGGTTTTATGAATTTGCTAACTCCAGATATTCATGTTTAAGTATTAGCAACAATCGACTTGATTTTGTAAAGTAATTAATATAATTTAAGTAAAAAAAGATTAAGATGTTCTTTATACTTGAAGGGAAATTTATTTTTCTTTCGAGGATAATCAGTTTAAGTAAGCAGCGCGGTTTTGAGGTAATCAGAGTCGATCCTTATGCACCAAAGTAAGTTTTCCAAGACTTTAGATCATGGAGAAAAAACACATAAACAGTGAAAGATTATACTTCCTATCTTCCTTTAGTATCCAATGGATCGATGCAAATGGAATTATTTGTTCATTGAGCACTACCATCTTATTAATATTTATACAATTTTTTATTCTCAATGCCATTTATCCGCAGAACCTGGTAAAAAACCCTGGTTTTGAAGAATATTTATTAGATCCTGATTATTCGCCTGCTGGTGTTAATGATGCACCTGGTTGGTTTGCCTTAGGCAAGACCACTGACTTCTTTCATGCCCAATATAGGTCCCCCTTTAATATTCCTTTTAATTTCAGAGGCCACAAGCAGCCGGCAACAGGTGAGGGTTATGCCGGAATTATTTCATTTGCTTTTGGTTCTCCATCCAGTAACGAATTTCTGGTAAACATTCTGAAAGAGCCTCTCATTCGGGATCAAATTTATGATCTTAGCTTTGAGCTTAGTCTTTCCAATCTATCCCGCTATGGTGTGGACGGAATTGGGGCGGTTGTACTGCATGAAGCACCTACCCAAAAGAAGGTGGAACTGGGTCAGTACGAATACACTATTCGAAATGATTATGGACATGCACTCAGTGATACTACAAAATGGGTGAAAATTGAACGACAATTCAGGGCCGAGGGTGGAGAACAATATCTGATGATTGGAAGCTTGTATCATGAAACCCCCATTACTTTTTCAGAGGATTTAGATCCGAACGCACCATGGGCATATTATTATATAGACAATGTTTACCTAGCCCCTTGCCCAAAGCCCGTCATCACTCAGTTCGAATTGGATACAGCTTTATGCAAGGGAGAAACTATTACTTTGCACGGACTAGATGATGCTAAAAACTACCGTTGGCACCAGGCAGGTGGTGTCAGACAAAATAGAAATATAAATGAAGATGGTCTTTATATTTTGGATAATCATTATGATTGCAAAGTCATCCAACAATATTTCCGAATTGCTTTTGATGATTGTAATTGCACGATCAAATTACCTACGCTTTACAGTCATTCAACTTTTTTCCATATGGAAGTGTCTCCTATCGTATTATCCTGGGATTTGCGAATGTATGATGGGACAGGCCAGTTTTTTCTGCGCACGGACGAAGAGAAAGGATTAGATCCGCTGATGATTCCAGATGTCTCAGCCACTTATTTTTGGATTGCAGAATTAACCTGTTTGGGACCAGAAGACAATATTTTTTCAAATAAAATCTCGGGAAAAATCATCATTCAAAATTGAATCAAGTTAAGCCTGGCAGCATTTTCTGTTTTTGATCATTTCTAAGCTGCTGCTCAGAAAGAAAAAGAAATAATCAAAGGCAATTCAATTTTCCACTTCAATCGTACGACGAGATGATTTTCTGGTCACAATTTTTGTACTCAAAATAGATAAATCGTCATCCTGTTGATTTTTAGTCAAACTTTCCAAAATACGCCGGACACAGATTTTTCCCATCTCCCTGGCTGGATGATACATCGAGGATAAGGGTGGGTCCACAATTTCACAAATGGGATCATCATTAAAGCCGATTACGGCAACATCATCCGGCACTGCCTTTCCAAACCTTTTCGCGACCTGAATCGCACATACCGCAGCAATGTCATTAGCTCCAAAAATACCATCCGGACCATTTCCATCCTCAAATAATTTGGAAGCTAGGACCATGGATTCCTCCCGGCTTAAGCTTTTTCCATGCAGGATGTACTCGGGATAAGCTGAAAGACCATGATCGGCCAAAGCCTGTTGAAATCCCCTCAGCCTTTCCCTGTAAAGATATTGATTAAGAGAACCACCAAGGTGGGCTAGTCTTCTACATCCCTGATCAATCAAATGTTTTGTGGCATCATAGCCGGCTTGATAATTGTCGATAACCACTTTCTGGCCAGCAAAGTCAGCTGGTACCCGATCTACAAACACCACCGGAGTATTACTTTTATAAAATTGCTCAAAGTGCGGATACTCAAGAGTTTCAATGGTGACAGAAGTAATCAACCCACAAATACGCAT
>JAGQWV010000571.1 GCA_020437045.1 Saprospiraceae bacterium
TCGTAAAACGCCCTGGTATCCATCAATACCTTTGCGCATATCCACCGGCTGATCGTATAAATAATATCGACGACTACTCTCCAACATAATGCAGCAGTCTTTCCAGCATGACCAAGGGCATATCCTCACTTTCTATCTCCACTCCGTTTGGTAACCGGATCCTATATCGCCCTGAGATCCTATTCTCCTTTACGCCTACGAAACTCCCTGTCGCTTCAACTTCAGCTTCTGTCCCTTTGTTGAAAAAATTCACCCAATAGCTTAATTTCGAAATACTAATTACATGTACTCTTCCAATATCCGTCCGACTATTTCCACTTCGCTTATACTGATTCACCAGAATTTTCATTTCGCGACGTACTGATCTTCTTCCTCTTCTATTTTACCTTTGATTTACTGACAAAGGTATTTCAGATGTTTTCATCTTATATATGGGGTTGGTGGCAGCATACTTTGGATTGGGAGAATGAAATCCTGGATCCTAAATAGGAAATCAATCGATTCCCGAGCTAAATGACATAAGAGATCTAGATTCAGACAAATAATCATTTAATTAAACACAATTGGATAACTTGAAATAAGGATGCCATTACAATCCACAAGATGAGCCACATATTCACCAGGTTCAACTAATAATTTTTCAAGCGACCCAATTACAATTTGATCTACTGGCACTGCATCAATGCTTTCATTATCACTAACAATTTTTAGCAGTTTACCAGTGTACTTTTGCAATTCATTAGGAACGGTATAAAATCTGTGGCAGGAATCAATGAGCCAATTTGGTCTACCATTTATAAACACAGTTCCTGGATGATAGACTTGAATGTCTATAGAACCCAGGCAAGTTGATGACAGAACTGAATTACCTGCAGAGTCAACTAGTACAATAGGTCTCTCGAAGTTGAATATTTTGTTTGCAGATAGCCAGTAGGGATGAGAGAGTTTCCCTTCTAAATAAGGTGTCATTTGTTCCTGGTCTATCGTCAATATATCCATACCAAAAATCCCTTTTAACTTAGCACCCATCGGTGAATAATGACTATCACCGGTTTCCCATATATGGCCATACCCCGCATGAACCAAAACTTTTCCGAGATGATCTTTAGCATACGTTTGTGCATAAATTCTTTCTGCCTGAGTTGAGTCTCTTAGATTTTCGTCAGTACCGATGGACGAATCATAGGCAATCACCTTGTACCCAATTTTTAAAGCTTTCCGTAACATCTCACCAAAAGTTGGATCATTTATATAGTACCCACTGGTCTTTAATGGATAGCCCCTTTCGACCAGATCTGTATCTTTGGATGACAAAGCCTCAAGTGCAAGATAACGATATCCAATATCCCAGAGGGGTTGAACAAGTGTAGTAGTAAATTTGCGATGCTGCGACGAATAATGTGCCTCATTAATTAATGTATAGTGATAATTCCGAGCTGCCTGGACAATATACTCTTTCGCAGAAAAACATTGAGATCCATCTAAAAATTCAATCGGATTTAATGGTCTTTCCAATAATTCTAATGCGACTTCTGATGAGATCTTCTCTTGACCAGATAACCTTCCAGATTCTAACTCGTTTTTAATTTGATCTATTATTTGCGGAATCAAAAAAGAATCAGGTAAATGTAAACTTTCTTTAGACCCCATAGATTTTCTATGTTCCGAAGCCTTCTCCAGTGCAGCAAGATAATTCCCAAATATATTAGAATACACAGCCTCAGTTTCTGGCGATAAGTAGCCATCAATGTTGGCACAATACTCTTTA
>JAGQWV010000572.1 GCA_020437045.1 Saprospiraceae bacterium
CATTCCAGGATTTTATCGAATTTATTTCGATGTAGCAAGGCTAAAAAATAGACGGTAAAAAAGAGATGCCAACGGTACTGCAGTATTTCCCTGGCATAAGCTTGAAGGAAACTATCACCGTAATTTTCGGCGTGCTTATAGAGTTTGTTCTTATTCATGGACTCCATATAGAAGGCAGCAAAACCCACCTTACTATGCATATTGGCAGTGACCTTTAGATCTACCGACGCTTTTTTCATTAAATCCAGGGCTTCCTTATTTCGATCCAGTCGCATCAGGACCGCCGCAAGATTGTTAACATAATGGATGTAATCGTGATTTTTTACACGAACGGACAAATAGCCATAGTAAACCGCTTTTTCATATTCGCGAAAATGGGAATGAAACAAGAGACGATTATTGTAGTAATTGAGCAAAAGTCTTTTGGAATAGAAATGGCCTTCACTCAACTCCTGGTCCAGATATTGAAATTTATCTTCCAGAATCTCAAAACGGGCATAATTAAAACTAATAAAAATCAAACGTACCAGAGCATGATAGCGATTCAGTCCGTCTAAAGTCTCATCAAAAAATATTTCACTTAGCCATTTTTCCCATTGCAATGATTCTGACCTGGTGCCGGAATACTGGCCTACGATATCTCTGCTGGCATCATGCATGGTATCACTTGTATTTTTTGATCGATTAAAATCTTCGGCATATTTTTCGATAAATTCATTGACTAATTCATATTCTGCGTACCGGATCCGGATCAGCAAAAATTGCCGATAGTCATCAATTAACTCATAAAATTTCCGGAAATAGAAAACCGGATGTTTATAGTTCCTGATTTTTTGAAGCAGAACTTTTTCATCATCAAATCCTATAGAGTCCGTGACGATTTTTTGCTCCATCGTATTTAACCATTCGAAGTGCATATCGACATCAATAGCCTGCAAGGCATTCTCGATCCAATGCTGCAAGTGGCTATATTTTCGCTTATCAATTTGAACATCGAAGGGTTCCGGATCACCGATCATCCGGCTATTATAATCCACCTGAGACAAAATTGATCTGCGATCGTCGTCGGCAAATCGTTCGATCGATAATAAATAGGAAGTCTCATGTGGCAATAGTTGACTGGCAAATGCCGTAAACTTTTGCAATGGAGCGCGCATGCTCAACTCATTATATTTGTATAATATTTCCTTGCATTCCAGGTCGAAATCGCTGAATAAATTCTTTGCTCTTTCCGCTCAGTTTAAGTATTGACTTCTCCCCTTTTGTCAATGCTTTATCAAACGGGGCAAATGGAGGAATCATCGTTCCTCTCCATTAAATAAATCGCACAATATCTTTCCCCTAACGGTACATCTTTCTGCATCTACAATACCAAACCTCCATCGACACTCAACGTGACACCATTGATAAATGAGGCCTCATCCGAAGCTAAAAAAGCATAGGCATTCGCTATATCTTCAGGTTGCCCCATACGTCCTACCGGAGTTTTAGACTTTAAATCGTCAAGATAGCTTTGGGGAACGGTATCCATCATTTCTGTATTGATAAATCCAGGGGCAATGGCATTAACGGTGACTCCCTTACGTCCGAATTCCCGGGCCCACACTTTGGTCATACCAATGACACCGGCTTTGGTCGCCACATAATTAGTCTGCCCAAAATTGCCATACAAGCCAACAATGGAAGAAGCATTTAGAATTCTGCCATACCCCTTTTCAATCATGTAGGGTGAAACTGCTTTGGTACAATGGTATACTCCGGTTAAGTTGACATCAATGACCATTTTCCATTGCTCCTCGGTCATTTTCTTCATGGAAGAATCCCGGGTGATACCTGCATTATTGATCAAAATATCAATTTGACCAAAGTCTTTCATGACCTTAGCCGCAGCTTCTGTCACATCGGTCAAACTTACCGTATTGACAAGATAAAGTGATGCTTTACCTCCCATAGCCGAAAGCTCATCAACGGTCTTCTTGCCCACCGATTCATCGATATCCCATATGGCCACCGCAGCGCCTTCTTCAATGAATTTCCTGGCTGTGGCTTTCCCAATACCACGAGCACCCCCCGTGATAATTGCTACTTTGTTTTCAAGTCTTTTCATCGAATACAAATTGATTTATGTAAAAATTAGTTGATCGAAGGTAAAGGCTTAAGATTATAAGCTGATATCGACACACGAAATAAGGAGGGTTGACTGATCGACCAAATGATCATGATCATCAAACAAAGTGATTGATATTCAATAACATGGTGACTTAGTAGACCCCATCGACTGAAACAATGTACCACTCAAGGATCACATCATAAAATAGTTTAGCAAATCCATAAAACACATGCAGGTCAACCCCTACCAGTTAAACCTTAAATTACTGATAATCTGCATATTACAATGGTATCTTGATGATAATTACATTAAGTCAACCCCTCTAAATAAAAATGTAACCTGGATAATGGAATGTGATCGGACTAATTTTACAGCATAGAAAACGATATTCTAAATCTGAAATCATGAAAACTAATTTTGATACAATACTGGAAAGCCAGAAGAAAGTACTTGATCTATGGGCAGAAACTACACGCAGTATGGCCGACGCTTTTGCCGGTGGAATTCCTAAAGATAGACCAAATGAATTCTGGAATGATTGGCTGACCAATCAAAAAAAATACTGGGACACCATTTTGAATCAGGGCAATCTGGATAGTGCTTTTCAGAGCGCACCGGAGGACATGAAAAAATGGGCAGACATACAAACAGATTTTGCCAAAAAGTGGATGCAATTTTATGCAGAAAATGCCGGCAAATATGGATTTAAGAATTCTTCATTTGATGAATTTATCCAAAATCCGAATGCACAAAATTCATCATGGCAGGAATGGGTCGAAAAAAATAATGCATGGATTCAGAAAAACATCATGCATAATCTACCATTTACGCAGCAAATGCATTTCAGAGATTTTAAAGACCTATACAAAAGTTTTAATCAATATTGGGAGTATTTGGCAAAAATGATTGAATATGGGATGACCGAATGGGATGCTATTGGAAGATTCATCACTCCGGAATCATATCGTGAAATGATTGCGAAATTTATGGGCTACAGACCGGCAAAAGATATTGATGAGCTCATTAAACAAACCAATGAAGTGTTTGAAAAATATATGGATTTTATCAAACATTTGAGTGTCAATCAAAATTGGCCGGTCAACTGGACAAAAATGTCAACAGCATTGAGAGATGGTCATCCAACCGACCTCTATAGTACTTTGCATGATATTACGTATAATGTAAAGCAAGGGGTCGACCGTTTTTACAATCTTGCCGGACAAAGTAAGGAAGCGGAAATACTTCGCTTGTTAAAAGATATTCAATTTACGTATGTAGCATTTATTCTCAAGAGTTCTGAATTCCAAACGAAGGTCTACGAAGTCAGTCAACCGGCACTGTCACAAACTCTGGAAATGCTCAATGAGGAATATCAGGCAAATAAAAGTGCTCCTGAATTCCATCATTTCTTTGACCGCTATCTAAACACTTTAGAATCGGCGTTAATCAGCTTGATGCAAAGTAAAAACTATGCAAAACTACAAGGTGAATTATCAAAACTAGCTGCAAATCTTAAGGGTAAAATTGATCAGTTGTTCGAATTAAGTTATGACAACACTCCTTTTATGATGAAGTCTTTCTCTAATGAAGTAGCAAAAGAAACAGCTGCTTTACGTAAAAGGATCCGTGATTTGGAATTACGACTCTCTGAATTTGATCATCCAGATACAACAACCAGTAAAAGGAAAAAAGCTCCCTCTGCTGCAAAAAGTTGACGCCTGGTACTGATTATTTACGGATAAGAATAACTGTACTCATTCACATTCTTAAAATGTAAAAATAATGTCTTCAGAATTTATTGAAAAGGTGAATACTGCTACGGAAGCGGTGCGACAAATTACGGACATTCAGGAAATCGATATTGCCACCGCACCCCGCGAAACCGTTTGGGAAGATGGTAAGGTTCAACTTTATCACTTCATACGGGACGACCAACCGAGAGCACGTACACCGGTATTGATTTCCTACGCATTAGTGAATCGATGGGAAATGATGGATCTCCAACCCAACCTAAGTTTTGTGCGAAAACTTTTGGAAGAAGGCCTGGATATTTACCTAATTGATTGGGGATATGCAAGTGAATTAGATCGGTACAAAACAATGGAAGATTATATTCTCGGAGATATCCATGAATGCGTTGAATTCATATGCCGTCGTCACAAAACGGACAAAATCAATTTATTAGGTGTTTGTCAGGGAGGAACATTCAGTTTGATTTACACGGCTTTATTTCCAGAAAAAATAAAGAATTTGGTGACTACCGTCACTCCGGTGGATTTTCGGGAAGAAAATGGTCTCTTGTTCCTATGGGCAAAGTATATGGATGTTGATGCCATCGTAGATGGTTTTGGTGGAGTTGTACCTGGAGATTTTCTCAATACGGGATTTGATTTACTTAAACCGATGAATAAAGCCCGTAAATACACCAATCTTCCTAAGGTAGCTCAAGACCGGGAGAAACTGTTAAATTTCCTGCGAATGGAAAAATGGGTAGCCGACAGTCCGGCTCAGGCTGGAGAAACGTACCGCAGATTCATCAAAGATTTTTATCAACAGAATAAATTGATTAAAGGTGATTTTAAATTGGGAGGACAAAAAGTCGATTTAAAGCGAATCACCATGCCTGTATTGACGGTGTATGCGAAAGATGACCATATTGTACCTCCTGCCTCAACGATTCCTGTGAATGAAAAGATAGGATCAAAAGACAAGGAATTAATGGAATTTCCGGGTGGACATATTGGAGTATTTGTTGGAGGACGGTCTCAGAAACTTCTGACCCCTGCCATTGCTCAATGGTTGATCGATCGGGATTAAACATTAAAAGTCTTCATAGTAGTAAATCGAACCGGTTATCAGGAATAGACCATTGCATTTGAACACTTCATTAATTGTAGTACAACTTATGCACAGGCCTGTTAGTAGATGATCGCATGGGTTATGTTGAATAATTTTAATAAGATTTTTGATGAGGTCCGAGGC
>JAGQWV010000573.1 GCA_020437045.1 Saprospiraceae bacterium
ACTGCGAAAATGCTGCACTAGTAGAGAGTTCATAAAGATTTTTCCAATGTGTGAGAATTGTTTAAATCCAAAAACAAAACAATCATATTGTTAGGTGACTTGAGATACTTTAAACACTAGTCATACAGACTGCTTGGCACGAAATATGTAAAAAAAAGCAATAATATTAGCAGCATTTGCTTATATTTGTATTGATAGTGTTACAAGCAAAATATTTTCTAAATGAGTACAACCACAAAAGTGCCTGCTGATGAGCAGCAGGTTTTAGAGCTACTCTCCCAAAATTTAGATCCATCTTTAGAAATTGAAGTTATCCAGACGACAAAAACTGCATTAGATGATGTAAGATCTCTATCCGATGTCTGTTGTTATGTTGCTGGAAAAGCGATTATTGGCCTTTGCCTACGTAATGTGGGCTTAACGGAAATCCCGGAGGAGTTGTTCCAGCTGAAAGGTCTCAGACATCTGGATCTTTCCGGCAACGACCTTATTTCGGTTCCTGGTGCCATCAATGAGCTCACAGAACTACGATCCCTTATTTTGGCTGGCAACAAAATTGGTGACCTGCCCAATATTGCAAATCTTAGTTCTTTGATGGTCCTTGATCTGGATGATAATAAAATGGTCCATATCGGTGCGGATATCTGCGAGCTCAAGTTGTTAAAGACCATATCCATTTATGGTAATAGGATTTTAACGTTGCCGAGTCAATTTGATCAACTCAAAAAACTGGAAAACTTTAATGTTGCCAGCAACCAGTTGCGATTTTTACCAGACAGCCTGTATGGTTTGACAGGGCTAAACTTCCTCAACTTAAGCAGAAATCAACTTACCAGCATCTCCCCTATGATCGGGAAGTTGTCAAAGTTGGTCATGCTTAATCTTGGCCGCAATCAACTCGACTTCGTGCCCGAGGAGATAAGTAAACTGAAATCTCTGACACATCTTTATATCGGTCATAATTTTCTGGAAGATGTACCGGATTCATTCGGCAAACTTGCGAATCTTGTCTATTTCCATATCGGCTATAATAGCCTAAAGTCCATTCCGGATTGTGTGGGTAAGATGAAAAACCTGGTAGAATTGCGTGGAGAAGGTAATCGATTTATAGAAATAAATCCAGACATACTTAAACTCAGTGAATTAAAGTATTTACATCTTAGTGGAAATAGAATACAGCATCTTCCGGAAGGTATAGATTCGCTCGTTCAGTTAACTGACCTTACCTTAAGATCCAACAGAATTTCAAGTATTCCAAAAAGTATTGGAAAATTTAAGAAACTAAAATATTTGGATCTTCGTGCCAATCTTCTTTCCAGTCTTCCGGCAGAAATTGTAAACCTAAAAAGTCTGGATAAATTGGATTTACGCTGGCTTAAATTAAATAAAGACAGTGTGGATTTAAAGAAATTGGCTGCAACTGATTGTACGATTTACACTTAGCATCTATTTTAGTAGGCCAGTAGAATGCTTTCGACGACTGCTGCCCGCGGCACTAAATTGCAATGGTAAAATACTGGAACTAAATGGTGAAGGTGATAGATTAATATAGTGATTCTCTATCAATCACTGTAATCCTGAGAAGGTAGTGTCACAATAAACTCGGCACCACCTTCTTCAGGAAAATTAGCACGTAGATTTCCTCCATGTTGATAAACGATTTGCCTGGATAGGCTTAAACCAATACCAGATCCTTCCTCTTTGGTTGTATAAAAAGGTATAAAAATCTGTTCGCGCAATTCGGGTGGTACGCCTGGACCGTTATCTCGAATCCTGAATAAAATATAGCCCTCTCTGGACTCCAGTTGTATGGTAATTTTCTTATCCATGCATTCCTGTAATGCTTCGATCGCATTCTTGATTAAATTGATTAGCACTTGTTCTAACTGATCCTGATCGGCATTTAATTCTACGGGTTTATCCAAAAGGTTATATTCCAATTCAATGCCTTTATCTTTGATCACGGTCCCCATCAATAAGACCACTCCGTTTAGCATATTTTGCGCATCAATTTTGGCTAAAGAAGGCATAGGAACTTTAGTCAGTTTACGATAGGTTTCTGTAAAATGGAGTAACCCTTCACTTCTTTTTTGAATAGCCTTGATCGCCATACGGATTTCATCTCTGGTTTCTGCGTCCAGTACTTGCGTGCTGTTTATTAAATCATTAGTCGAATGCGCCAGGGAAATTACCGGTGACACTGAATTCATGATTTCATGTGTCAAAATCCGGATCAATTTCTGCCAGGCTGTAATCTCCTGTGCTTGAAGTTCCTCAGATATATTGGTGATGGAGAATATATTGTATACGCCATTCTTTATCTTCAATTGCGTCTTCTGAATTGCCAATTGCTTGGTCTCATCAAAAATGATTTTTTTTATTAGTTTTCGATCACCAGCTCGCATAGACTTTATCAACTGATAAATCGATTTATCGTATTTTTCTACAGCATCTAAATTTGGGAAATAAGACTTCCTCAGGATTTGCTGAAGCGCTTTATTCATAAAGATGGTCTTCCCTGACTGGTCAAAACCCACAAGTCCCGTCTCGACATTTTCCACCAGCGTCTGAAAATATTGAAATTGGATTTCCTTTTCCAGACGGATGTCTCTAAATTTCCCACTGATCAAATTAAATGCACCGAAAAGTTCCTTTTCAGATACCTCCGATGCCGTCTTATTAAAATTGGTTTCAAAGTCATCATATTTAATACTCATCAGAAAATTAGCCAAATATCGATTCGTACGATTTACCAGGGAAAATATCCGGTAGACGATTACGGCAGCCAGAAAGATCAGAATTCCCCCTAAAAAATAGGATTGCTGCCGCAACAACATATAAATCCCTAAGGACACAAAGAGTACCAGAAGAGAGACATTGACCAGAGCTTGTGTTCTAAATTTTGACAGCACCATACCAAAGTATTTCCTGTAGATGTTTTGTTACTATATTCCGTATTTTTCCAATCGACGATATAGGGAAGTCCTCGTCAACCCAAGTTCCGTTGCTGCTTTTGTAATATTACCATTATGCTTACGCATGACCCCTCGTATTAGATTTTCCTCCATTTCATCGATGGTCAAAATCCTTTCCGGTACCGGTTGAGAAGCCTTTTTTGATGATGTGAGAATAATATCATCAGCCTGAATGTTATTCCCATCGCCCATAATTACCGTGCGTTCAATAATGTGTTTTAGTTCGCGAACGTTACCCGGCCAATGGTAATTTTCTAATTTGTCCAGGGTATCAGGTGTAAACTCCAGATTCTTTTTTTGATACTTGTTTTTGTAGGTGTTCAGATAATGATCTGCCAACGGTATAATATCTGATCGCCGTCCACGTAAAGGCGGAAGGTTTATTTCAACGGTATTTATTCGATATAATAAATCCTGACGAAAGGTCTGTTCGTCGACCATTTGGTACAAGGGCATATTGGTAGCACAAATAAGCCGTATATCAATTTTGACGGGCTTGTTACTACCCACGGGAATCACTTCGTGAGATTGCAATGCGTTTAACAGTTTGGATTGAGAAGACATCCCCAGATTGCCAATTTCATCCAAAAATAAAGTGCCGCCGGATGCTGCTTCAAAACGTCCAATTCGATCCTGGTGTGCTCCTGTAAATGCCCCTTTTTTATGGCCAAATAATTCACTTTCAAACAGGCTCTCCGGTATCGCTCCCATATCCACAGGGATAAACACTTCCTTGGCCCGGCTCGACTGTCGATGCAATGCTCGTGCAATCAGCTCTTTACCAGTCCCGTTTTCACCCAGTACTAGTACATGCGCATCAGTAGCGGCTACTTTTTCAATGGTAGCAAATACCTCCTGCATTTCCGGAGAATCCCCGACTATTTCCATAAAAGGCTGATCTATAGCCTGAGTCAGCGCCTTTTGGGCTCTTTCCAACCGCTCAACTTTCTTTTCTGATACCGTCTTTGCAAATACAGTCTCAACCGTTGCCAATACTTTTTCATTTCTCCAGGGTTTTTCCAGAAAATCCTGAGCGCCAGACTTTAATGCCTCTACCGCTATATTGACGTCACTGTATGCTGTCATCATGATTACCGGGATTTCAGGAGATAGTTCTTTCACCTTTCTCAACCACTCAAGACCCTCTGCGCCACTGTCTCTGCCCTTTCCAAAGTTCATATCCAAAATGACTACATCCGGTTCATGTTGCCGTAATAATCTGGGGATTTGGTAAGGGTTCTGGTCGGTAAAGACAGATCCATAATGCTGTTTAAGAAGAAACTTAAGAGAAAAGAGTATATCTTCTTCATCGTCAATTATCAGAATAGTACCTTTCTTTTTCATGATGCTAAGATAACGAATAGGTGTACGAATTCGTACGACAAGTGAACGATCGCGAACAGTTTTTTTCCCGGTCCGAAGTATAATTCACTGATAATCTGACATATACAAATTTGGCATATATTTTTACTGTAGATATACCGGTATGGATAGAAAAATTGAAAAAAAGAAATGGCGGTGGCAGAAAGTCTTGCCCATCGCTGTGGTGTCAGCATTAATTATTTACTTTGGGATAAATGTTTATCAAAGCAGTGGGACCAGTCGACTGAACGTCCAGACAGAGCGATTATTACTTGATACGGTCCATGAGGGCGCATTTCAGGAATTTATTCCGGTCACTGGAGCGGTACTGCCCATCAAAACCGTAATCATCGGTGCTATAGAAGGTGGTCGGGTAGAACAAAAATATCTCGAAGATGGAGCCATTCTCAAAGCTGGACAAAAAATTCTGGAACTGAGTAACCCGGACCTCCAACTTAATTACCTGAACCAGGAGGCGGATATTGTTGCTCAAATAAACCAAATTAGGAGTAACAGCCTGATGATGGAGCAGCAGAGTTTAAATTTAAGAGAAACCGCTCTTGATGTGGATTACCAAATCGATTTATTCGACAAGCGGGTGAGCCGCAATAAAAGTCTCTATGGAGATGGTGTCATTGCCGAAGTAGAGTTTCAGGAAACCGAAGATCAGCTGGAACATCTGCACCGCAGGAAAAAACTATTAGTACAAACTATTAAAAGGGACAGTGCCTCGGCGGTACTTCAGCAGCAACAGATGGAAAACTCATTAGACTTAATGAAGCGAAACCTTGAAATCGCCCGCAAAAGTCTTGAAAATCTGATTGTAAAGGCTCCCATTGACGGACAGTTATCAGGTTTGACTTCGGAACTCGGAGAATTGATCGTTGAGGGCAGTCAGATAGCCCAGATTGATGACCTTTCAAATTTCAAAATCAGAGTGCAAGTGGATGAGTTTTATATCTCCCGGGTATTTGTTGGTCAAACCGGTTCATTTCAATTTGCCGGAGAATGGTATAATCTCAGTATTCAAAAAATATATCCTCAAGTCATAAATGGTGCCTTTGCCGCTGACATGATATTTACAGGTAAGACACCGGATGGAATAAAACGAGGACAAACGGTCTCCGTAAAATTAGAACTAAGTGCCCAGGAAAATGCCATGATGCTCGCTCGCGGTGGCTTCTATCAAACAACCGGTGGTAATTGGGTCTATGTCATTGATCCGGCAACCGGAAACGCTATAAAAAGAGATATTCAAATCCGCAGACAAAATCCAAATTATTATGAAGTGACCAGTGGCCTGGAAATAGGCGATGTGGTCATTACATCCAGCTATGAAAATTTCGGAAATAAGGACGAATTAATTTTAAAATAAATAATCACACAATAAACATCATGATTAGAACGGAAAAACTTGTAAAAGTCTATCAAACGGAGGATGTCGAAACCACCGCCCTAAATGAGGTAGACATTCAAATTAACGAAGGTGAATTTGTCGCGATTATGGGGCCATCAGGATGTGGAAAATCGACGCTTCTTAATACATTGGGTATGATAGATAGTCCAACAAGCGGCAACTATTATTTTCTCGATCAGGAAGTTGGTCATTTATCGGAACGAAAAAGATCAAATATTCGAAAACACAATCTCGGTTTTGTATTTCAAAGTTTTAATCTGATTGATGAGTTGACCGTATTTGAAAACGTTGAACTCCCCATGCTGTACACCAATACTCCATCAGCACAAAGAAAAGAACGCGTAGAGGAGCTTTTGGAAGACATGAAAATGATGCATCGTCGCAATCATTTTCCTCAACAATTATCAGGTGGACAACAACAGAGGGTTGCTGTTGCCCGGGCCATCGTCAATAAACCAAAATTAATTCTCGCGGATGAACCTACCGGAAATCTGGATAGCGCTAATGGCGACGATGTGATGCGTCTAATGGCAGAATTAAACGCTGCCGGCACCACCATCGCCATGGTCACGCACTCCCAATATTGTGCTGAATTCGCCAATCGTATTATCCGCATGCTGGATGGACAGGTGGTTACCGAGAATGTGGTTAGGCAGTTTTTGTAGCAGAGGGTATGGAGCGGAGTGCGGAGTGTGAAGCGGAGGGCATGGAGCGTTGAGCAGAGAGCGGAGGGCAGAGTGCATTGAGCAGAGAGTGATGGGCATAGAGCAGAGTGCGGAGGGTGAAAGGGAGCATGGAGAAAAAAAACACAGAGAATAAATTCATTTAAAAAATGTCAAAGTTCCGTTTTGAAGACTTGGAAATCTGGCAAGAAGCGATAGAAATCTGTATTCTCTTCGATAAGATTGGCAGCTCGTTAGAAGAAAATAAAAGATTTAGAAATGCAGACCAACTTCGCGGAGTAGGAATGAGTATACCAAACAACATTGCAGAGAGTACCGGAACCCAAATGAAAGGAGAACAGACTCAATTATTAAGATTTGCACATCGGGAATGTTTCGAAGCAGCTATATTCTTGTCATACTCGATAAATTGGAATTAATTAATTCTGACATAAAGGAAAATCTTATTGATAGACCTGATGTACTTAGTCGAAGGATCAGCGCCTATTCAAGATCTCTTAAGTAATTTTTATTAAAAAAAATATCAAGAACGACTACCATGCTTTATAATACCACCCCTTTACAAAAAGTAATAACCTAAATAATATTATTCACAAACGGGCACTATGCACTATACCCTATGCCCTATGCGCGAAACACTTAGCTCCTTATGATCAACCTTATCAACATCGAACGTTATTATAATCAGGGTCTTAGAAAAGCCTGGGTATTGCGAGATATATCTTTAGAAATTAAAGAAGGCGAATTTATTTCTATTATGGGTCCAAGCGGCTCGGGTAAAACAACCCTTCTGAATATTATTGGTATGCTTGACCAGGCTAATAATGGCGAATATTATTTCCTGGATGAACCGGTTCATAAATTTAATGAGCGTAAAAGAACCGATCTTCATAAACATTACATTGGGTTTATTTTTCAGGCGTATCATCTGATCGATGATTTAACTGTTTATGAAAATATAGAGACACCACTACTTTATAAAAAAATAGACCGATCACAGAGAAAGGCCATTGTAGCTGACATCTTAGACAGATTTAATATCGTAGCAAAAAAAGACCTTTTTCCGCATCAATTATCCGGCGGTCAACAACAATTAGTGGGAGTAGCCAGAGCTGTGGTCAGCAAGCCCAAATTACTTTTAGCTGACGAACCCACTGGAAATCTCCACTCTACTCAGGGCAAAATTATCATGGATACTCTGGCTGAGTTACATAAGGAAGGAATGACCATCATCCAGGTGACTCATGATGAGAATAACATTCAATACGGAACCAGGGTCATCGAACTTTGGGATGGATTTATCAAGAAAAACGACGGAAATACACCTTGAAGACTAACAGATCAGATATAAATTCCAACTAACCATTATCATTAAACATAAAGGATTAATTCCCGGTAAAAATATCATTGGTTTAATTAAACTTCCCAAAAAATGTTTAGTAACTATATTAAGATTGCCTGGAGAAATCTCCTAAGAAACCGAAACTATAGCTTTATTAATATAATCGGTTTGGCAGTGGGTTTAGCTTGTGTAATGCTGATTGCCTTATATCTACAGGATGAATTAAGTTATGATAAATTTCATCCCAATGGCGACCGTATTTACCGTATGGCGTTGGAGCGAAAATATCCAGGCAGGTCCCGAGATTATGCTATTATCCCGCACTCTTATGCTGAAGCGGTAAAAACTGAATTTGCCAGCGTGGAAGATGCGTGCCGGCTGTTTAATAATCAGGGTTTTAATATGCTCTTCAAAGTCAACGGAGAGCCATATGAAGAGTCCTCAATCATGTGGACTGATTCTAATTTCTTTTCCATGTTTGGTATAAAGCTTCTAAAAGGAGAAGAAAATAAGGCACTGACAAAACCTCAGTCTGTGGTATTGACACAATCAACCGCCAAAAAATTATTTGGCAATAGCGACCCCATGGGCCAGACACTTGAATTACCGCAGGCACAAAATAACCTCACAGTAACCGGTGTGTGTGAAGACATCCCCGAAAATTCCCATCTTAAGTTTAACATGCTCCAATCAGCATCTTCATTTGCACAATTTTTGAATACGCCCAATTATCTGAGTTTTTCCGCTTATACCTACCTCAAATTGGCGAAAGGAGCTGATCCAAAACAACTGGAAAGCCAATTTCCGGATATGGTCACTAAATATGTTTCGGGACCGGTACTTAATCAATTTGGGGTCAATTATGCTGAGTATCAAAAACAAGGAAATGGATATCGTTATTTTTTGCAGTCACTTCCCAACATTTATTTGGATTCAAATTTAGAGGCAGAAATCAGACCTCCGGGTTCCAGGCAAAGGATCTACTTTTTTACCGCCATCGCCATACTGATTTTGGTCATAGCCTGTATAAACTTCATGAATCTGGCAACGGCTAAATCAGCTGGTCGGGCCCGCGAAGTAGGTATCCGCAAAACGCTGGGATCTGAACGAAGTCAAATCGCCGGTCAATTCCTCCTCGAAGCCATCATTATCAGTCTGATCTCTTGCATATTAGCCTGGTCCATTGATGCCCTGGTACTTTCGTCCTTCAACAACCTGACTGGAAAGATATTTTCCTTGTCAGATCTAGCCCAATTTCAATTCTTAGGCCTGCTAATTCTTTTGGGAATTGTTGCCGGGCTACTGGCGGGAAGTTATCCTGCTTTTGCCCTGAGTTCATATCAACCAGTGGAAGTTTTCCAGAGCAAGATCATGCAAAGGACGAAGGGCGGTGGACTGAGAAATGCATTGGTAGTCTTCCAATTTGGCATCTCCGTATTTCTGATTATTTGCAGCATCCTGGTATACAAACAGTGGATCTTCACCCAAAATAAAGATCTGGGTTTTGATAAAGAGAGTCTGGTGACCTTGCAGGGAGCGGGTGGAATGACCTTTCAGCAAGAAGAAACATTTAAAAAAGAGGTTGAAAGAATGCCTGGTGTAATGGCCATCAGTGGCTGTAATACTCAGCCGGGACAACAATATTTTGGTATGTCCTTTAAACCGCAGGGTGCTCTGGAAATGACCACCGGCAGTGGTTTGATTGTCGATGAAGGATATATAGAATGTATGAAAATGCATCTCACAGAGGGAAGGTCTTTTTCAAAAGAATTCAATGACTCTTTGAGTGTTGTCATAAACGAAGCGGCGGTGCGGGAAATGGATCTAAAAGACCCCATCGGCAAAAAGTTAATTACCAACGATGATTTTCTTAATAGTACCGAAGGACAAAATGATGTATTTACAATCGTAGGTGTAGTTAAAGATTTTCACTTTCAATCTCTACATCATTTAATTTCACCACTATTTTTTGTTCATAATCAGAAATCCAATGTACCAGGTGTTGATGGACTTATCACCATCCGTCTCAATGGAGAAAATGTGAATTCGACTCTTGCTGGTATCGGTACTTTGTGGCAGGAAATGCAACCAGAAGTACCATTCAGATATACATTTATGGATAAAGAATGGGCAACATTATACGACAAAGAAATCACCACCAGAAAAATATTTCAAATATTTACCACCCTCGCCATCTTTATCGCATGTCTCGGACTTCTCGCACTAGCTGCATTTACAGCAGAACGCAGGACAAAGGAAATTGGTGTTAGGAAAATCCTTGGAGCTTCGCTGGGAAATATTGTCACACTTCTTTCCAAAGATTTTTTAAAGCTGGTAATCATTGCCATATTGATTGCCTCACCCTTAGCCTGGTATGCTATGTCCAGTTGGCTGAACAACTTTGCTTATCGCATCCCCATAGGTATAGGTATCTTTATTCTGGCCGCATCACTTGCCTTAATCATAGCCTTCCTGACAGTGAGTTTTCAGAGTGTGAGAGCAGGGCTGAGAAATCCAATGAAATCATTGAGAACGGAGTGAGTCTTAGCCCAATCACCATATTAGGACAGGATTTACCATTTATTTTTAATAATAGGCACATGGTAATATTAAAGTGAATTACCCGCCTGAGATTGAGTAAAAACTATGTGGAGAAATCATATTAACATAGCCATAAGGACCCTGACTAAAAAGAGACTTTATTCGATACTTAACATAGGTGGACTAGCTCTGGGTATTGCAGCAGCCATCCTTATCTGGCAATATGTTGCCTTTGAACGCAGTTACGATCAATTTCACCCGGATTGGCAAAATACTTACCGCTTACATACTAAATTTTTCACTCCGGCAGGACAAGATGACGCAGATGCCATGAATGCCGCACCGGTTGGTCCAGCTCTCAAATCGGAATTACCAGAAGTTTTGGATTTTGTAAGAATCACCCCAGAATATGGTCGCACCGTATTTAGCTATGGTAACCATCAGGTAGAAGAAAATAAAATATACTTTGCTGATTCGAATTTTCTAAGAACATTTAATTATTCTTTATTATATGGCGATAAAAATACCGCACTGCTCGAACCATTCAAGATACTTTTAACGAAATCGACCGCCGAGCATTATTTTGGACCAATGAAAGATTGGACAGAAAGTCCAGTTGGAAAAACCATCCGAATTAACAATAAACGAGATTACACCATATCCGCCATCGCGAAAGATCTTCCCTCGAATACTCATTTCAAATTCAACGGAATCATATCATTTTCCACCTTTCCTATCACCAACGGAGATCCATCTGATGAATGGGAATGGAACGATTTCTATACCTATATCAGATTAAACCCGGAAACGAAAATCGAAGAGTTCCAAAACAAGCTTGATGATTTTTCTGATCGCCATTTGAATTTAATTGGCACAGCCGAATACAAAGTATATTATGGTTTACAACCTATCCACTCCATTCACCTGAAATCAAACCTACCCTACGAAATGGAAGCTAATGGCGATGGTAAATCTATCTCCTTCCTAATGCTCATTGCCATTTTAATTTTAATCATCGCCTGGGCTAACTATATCAATTTAACGACGGCCAGGGCTGAAGAAAGGTCAGCAGAAATAGGAGTACGGAAGGTTATCGGTGCTGGTCGAGGAAACTTG
>JAGQWV010000574.1 GCA_020437045.1 Saprospiraceae bacterium
ATAGCCACAGGATTGCAGGCCCAGAACCGACTCTCGTATGGCTTTAAAGCAGGTTTGAATTATAATACTTTTTCGGGTCCTCTCGATGAACCGGAAAGTTTTGATCGCAGTACTGGATTTCACATCGGTATTATTTTTAAGAAGCCACTTACTGATATCTTCGGACTAAAGGGGGAATTCGTTTATACCCAGCGAGGAGGTGAGTATAATTATAACGGTCCATCTTCTTTTCTCATTCAGCGGGAAACCAGCCCTATTTTGATCTCTGGCACACGTAATATGACGTATAATGTATCCAATAACTACCTCGACTTCCCCTTGATTGTTTATGGTAAATTTGGACGGTTTGAGTTTAATACCGGCTTTAATATTTCGCTTCTGGTAGGGTCAGTTGCCGCTGGGCAATTAAAATTTACCGGAACTAATCCCGTGGTTAATGAATTCAGCATGAATCTCGACTATCGCTTTATTGGAGATGAGGCCCGGGAGGCGAGTCAATTTAGTCCGCAGGAGATTCGGATTTCCAATGAAAATGTTAGTATCCCGAGTCAGGTGGGTGCTTATTATGAGTATGACAAGAAAGACGGCAACCAATATAGATTTCTGGACTTCAGTTATTTAGCTGGTCTCAATTTCTACCTTAATGATGGACTTTACCTTGGTTTGAGGGGAAATTTTGGTCTTGTGGATGTAACCAGGTCACAAATGGACCGAACCTATACCACGTTTGAAAACAATGTGCCTGTACTGCGAAATGATAAGGACAAGCAGATTTCTTATCAACTATCTTTAGGCTTTAGTTTCTAGTTTTTCTTCATTGGGTGATTTGGCTTTGGCCACATCATCGTTGCCTATGGGAAGTCTAATCGTAAAGGTCGTTCCGACACCCGGTTCTGATTTAGAAACATAAATTTTCCCTCCGTGATACTCTTCGATAATGCGTTTTGCCAAACTCAATCCTAATCCCCAACCTCTTTTTTTAGTGGTAAATCCGGGCTTAAAAACCAATTTTTGTTTGGAAGATGGGATGCCCTTTCCGGTATCGCTGATTTCAATTTGAGCCATTTGATGATCTTGTGATATTTCTGCTTTGATCAGGCCAGCACCATCCATGGCATCCAGTGCATTTCGCAATAAATTTTCAATCACCCAATTAAAGAGTGGGGCGTTGACCTGGGCATACACCGGCTCATCACTCAATGAGGGAAATTCAAACCGGACCTTACGTGAAGCCCGTCGTTGCATATAGACTCCGGTCCTGTATAAATCTTCGAGTATGTTTCGTGATTCCAATTTTGGAGCACTACCGATCTTAGAGAATCGATCGGCTATCAGATCTAGCCTTCCAACATCGTTTTCCAATTCTGCGATAATTTCCAAAGTATCCTGGTCGGTTTCCGACATCGCTTTCAAGTGCTCAATCCAGGCCACAATCGCACTGATAGGAGTACCCAGTTGATGTGCCGTTTCCTTGGCCATACCCACCCATACCCGGTTTTGCTCAGCTAATCGGGCAGAGGTCACCGATACATAGCCAATACCCATAAAAGAGAGGAGCACCAATAATATAAAATAGGGAAAGTAGGTGATATAGGTATTCAATTGCGAACCTTTGTAGAAAATGCTTCTCCGAAAACCGGCACCTTCGAACAGAATTCCCTTATTGCCATCTGCCATGATCTTATCCAATTCTTTCTGGATAGCCATTTCATTTTTCGCTGCCGGAAAATTGTGCCACTGCAGTATTTCATTGGTTTCCATATCCACCAGGATCACGGGTATGGTCTTATTGGCTTCAATGATATCGGAAGCCAGAGAAACATCTCTTTCCAGATTTTCGGGATCCTTGAAAAGATCTTCATACGCTTTGGCCAGAAGTACTACTCTTTCGCGTTCACTGGCCTTTAATTTTGCCGCCAAATAGCTACTATAAGCGATGACCAGTACGACCATGATCAATACACCGACCACCATAGCATAGAGTTTCCATGCACTTCTACTTCGGTAAATCTCCATATAAGTAGCAGCAAAATACTTTTGACTTAAACGAAGATAATAGAAACACTGGTATCCTACACGCAAGAAGCTGATACTTGAATGTCTCAGACACCCTATCTTTGCAACATGAATCAGGTTAAGGATAAAATTGATATCCGGAAATTGGATCTGCCCATGCTGGAAAAATACATCACCGAGCAGCTAGGCGAACCTCGCTTCCGCAGTAAACAAATCTGGAAATGGCTTTGGCAAAAAAGAGCAAGCACGTTTGTCGAAATGACGGATCTTTCTGCAGTTTTACGAGAAAAGCTTCCTGAGATTTTTAGCATAAATCCCATCGTTTTAGATAAAATACAGCGAAGCCAGGATGGTACCATTAAAAGTCGATTTCGTTTGTATGATGGCCACCTGATTGAATCTGTCTTAATACCGGTACCATCCGATAATCGCTATACCGTCTGTGTCAGTTGTCAAGTGGGATGTAGTCTGTCTTGTAAATTTTGTGCAACCGGACAAATGAAAAGAGTGCGAAATCTAGATCCCGGAGAGATCTTTGATCAAGTATTCCTGGTAAATCAACAATGTCTGGAGTCATTCGACCGGCCACTGACCAATATTGTATACATGGGCATGGGTGAACCCCTACTTGCTTACCAACCGGTTATACAGTCTATCGAACGAATCACTGCTCCAGATGGACTGAATATGTCACCGCGACGCATCACCGTCAGTACGGCAGGAATTGCCAAAATGATCCGAAAGATGGCAGATGATCAGGTAAAATTTAATCTGGCTCTATCCTTGCATGCCGCAGATGACGAAAAGCGCAACGAAATCATGCCGATCAATGAGCAAAATAATCTCGAGGTACTTCAGCAAGCCCTGGTCTATTTTTATCAAAACACACATAATAAAATCACACTGGAGTACATCGCTTTTCAAAATTTTAATGATGGAATAGCCGATGCGGATAACTTGGCAAGATTTTGTAAGGCATTTCCAGTGGTGGTTAATATCATCGAATATAATCCGATCTCAGGTTTTGACAAAGTCAAGTCATCAGCTGACCGTATCGACACGTTTGCCCGTCGCCTTTCTTCATTGGGAGTATCGGTGACCGTGCGCAGGAGCCGGGGTAAGGACATCGATGCTGCTTGCGGTCAGCTAGCCAATAAAGGTTAAGAATCAAAGCACCCTGGAGGAATATGCAATCAAATAGACAGGTAGCAAATCTGACTTGGTTTAGCAAAAGACATCTGAGTGCTGATATACTGATTGGACAATAGAGACCAGCATTTACCGTTTACTATGAGACTTTACGGGTATTGGGAGAGACACATGAAGAAACTTATTGCACGCTTTAGCCTTTTCATTTTCCTTAGTTTTATTTGGATAAATACGCAGGCTCAACAAGGTTTTGAACTCGGTGGCTGGTTAGGAGGAGCCTTTTATTTTGGTGATTTGAATACACAATTCGACGTCACCCATCCAGGCCCTGCTGGTGGAGCCATCGCCAGATATAATTTTAACAACCGTCTCTGTGCCAGACTGGGTATCAATTATGGCTTTCTGCGGGCAGATGACGCATACTCGGACAACGCCTTTGAAAGACGGCGGAATATTAATTTCCGGACTCACCTGGGCGATTTAAGTACCCATTTCGAATTTAATTTCTTTCCCTACATTCATGGTAGCCGGGATTATTTTTATACGCCATATTTATATGTCGGGGCATCTCTTTTTACCTACAACCCCTATGCAATCTACAACGGAGAAAAAACACCTCCCCTGAGAGAACTGGGTACGGAAGGACAATTTATTGGTGAAGAGTATGCCACATTTCAAAAAGCTTTGAACTATGGGGGTGGACTAAAGTTTGATATCACTGCCGAATGGAGTGTCAACATAGAAGTGAGCTTTCGAAAACTTTTCACGGATTACCTGGATGACGTAAGTACCGTTTATCCGGATATGGGTGAAGTACGTGGTAATCGCCCCGCCGTTGGAGATATCGCTGTTCTAGCATCCGATCCCTCCCTCCCTGATGATGAAGGCAATCTACTCGGAATGGAAGGACGTCAAAGAGGAGATGGAGCAAATAAAGATTCCTACAATTTTTTCTCGGTCGGTCTGGTATATTATTTTGGAAACTTAAAGTGTCCGAAAATCTCCAGATAAATTACCTTCGCGGCGGCTAAAGAAATTTCCTTTGTGATAAAACATCAGCATTTTTCCCTTCCTCCTTTTGAAAGAGGCTATCACTTAATTACGCATCTCGTATTGCGCGAGTTGGAGAGCCTTCCAACCGATGGCATTTTGCATCTATTTATCAAACATACCTCAGCTGCGATCTGTATTAATGAGAATGCTGATGCCAGTGTAAGAGTGGATTTTGAAAGCATCTTTAACATGCTTGTCCCGGAAAATCTCCCCTTCCTGCAACACGACCTCGAAGGACCTGACGATATGCCCGCGCATATTAAGGCGGCTATGATCGGCACTTCCATTAGCATTCCGGTGGTTAATGGGTCACTCGACCTTGGTACCTGGCAGGGTATCTATCTCTGTGAATTTCGAAATAGGGGCGGATCGAGAAAATTAACGGCAAGCATTTATTCGTGACTCAGGAAAAAATTAATTATTCAAAAAGTCCTTATATAACGGGAGCTAAGTCTAATTAATTTCAGGATGATTATTTTTGTGTGAAATGGCGGCATTAATTTATTGGATTTCGTTACCCTTTATCTATTTGATCTCCTGGTTGCCTTTTTCTATTCTTTATCTTCTATCTGACCTACTTTATTTTATACTATATAAAATTTTTAAGTATCGCATCGGGGTAGTTCAGCGCAACTTAAAAAATGCATTCCCGGAAAAATCGGAGGCGGAAATAGCCCTAATACGAGATCGTTTTTACCATTATTTCTGCGATCTTATTTTGGAAACAATCAAAACGCTTACCATAAGTCCCGCTACAGTTCGGTCAAGAATCACCTTTGATAGCATGCTTGCCTTCAAGCGTTTTTACCAAGAACACCAGAGTGTTATTATCGTAATGGGACATTTTGGCAACTGGGAAATGGCAGGAGCAGGTTTTAGTCAACTACCACTTCACACCTTGTATGTCATCTATCATCCAATGAAAAATAAGTATTTCGACCGGTTGATCTATCACATGCGTACCCGGTTGGGCAATAAATTGTATGCCATGAAAGAAACCTTCCGGGGTATGATCGCTGACCGAAATAAATTGACCGCTACCGCATTTATCGCCGACCAGACACCTTCTCCAGATCATGCCTATTGGACCACTTTCCTAAACCAGGATACACCGGTATTTACCGGTACAGCAAAAATTTCCTCCAAGTTGAATTACCCCATTATTTACATTTCCATGCAAAGACCGAAACGGGGTTATTATCATATCGAAAGCGAATTACTCATCGAGGATCCAAAGAGCCTCACCGAAGATGAGATTTCAGAACTGCACACTCGTCGCCTGGAAAAAGACATCATCGCCCGGCCCGAATTGTGGCTCTGGACGCATCGACGTTGGAAACATGAAAGAAAAGAGAGTATGTCCTAAAAATGGGACATACTCACTATACAATGTCTATTGTACTTTGAACACTGCAGGTAAAATATCCGTACTTAAGATCGCATAAAGTACTCTATCTCCTCCTTCTTGCCACAATCCGGTGATCTGCACTTTGTCTCCGGTCATCACTTCATGCACCCGAGGTGCCATAATGACCAAATCATCAATGATCACAGCAATTGTTTTATGCAATTGTTGTTCGGACATTGTTGCAAATTTTTTCGCACCCACTTCCGATAAATCTATCCAAATTCGATCACCACCGGATGTTTGCTCCATCCTAATATCCGCTATGTCCTCGCGGCCAAGCTGCATGGTATCTGTTTTTGGCAATCCATAAAGTCTTATTTTTCCCGACGCATCCGGAAGGTCCTCAACTATCTCCAGCTGGCCAGCCAATGGTTTGCTCATCATCTGATTGACTCGCTTTAAAATATGTGCCGATTGTTTCGTCTCCATTTCCAATAGATAATCATCCGTCGAAGACTCAGGTGCGACCCTTTCCAGACTATCTACCAATGCAGAAATAGCTTCGTAACCGGATATTATCTGTTCAAAGGCATCCCTATCAAGAGCCGGTCGAAACTGAATATCTCCTCGAGTGGTCAACAGTAACTTTAGATATTCAGGACTTATCTCACTGCGTAAGACCACCTTAAGATCATTCGGATGAGTTTCAATTGTCAGGAGTTCCACCTGCGCTGCGGACAGTCTTTGCTCGATTATTTCTCCGGCATACTGTAATTCGGACTTTGATAAACTTTGATCAGCCGGACGTAGGGTAAATGTCGATTGAGCTGACGCCATGATAGCAAGGCATATGCAGAACCACAAAATGGTCATAATTCTATAGTATTTCATAATTAACTTTTTTGAATTAGAATTGAGGGAAGATCCTGTTGATCATCCCAAAAGGAATTTCAGAATATATTAATCAGGAAATACCAAGAACCAGTGAGGGCATACTGGTATGGTGAAAAAGGATATTGATAAAAAGTAAATGTTGCTTAATCGCCAGATAATTGATCCTTCCTAGCCGGAGATATAGTGATGCTCTATCTGCCACATATCTCAAATTCGACCGACATGAATGCGATTCGTCCAAGCTCCTGATAATAGCAGGTAGAAGGGGATTAAAATCCCAATGATTTCCCGCCACCAGTCGGTGGATTGAAATACCCGTATCTATGGAGATAGAGGCCTCCTCATGAGCATGATGGGCACAGGCAGATGAGCTGGATAGTCCTACCCAAAAGAAAAGTCCCAGAAGAACTGCTCTAAAAAGGATATTTCGTTGCTCACTAATTTGCATAACAATATCAAACATACATTATTCAATAGATAAATTCAACATCAACACTCTTTTTTAAACTAATTGAACCAAAATATGCCTAAAGCTGAAACTCCTGAAAGACTGGAAAAATCCTTATTTTTGCGGCTATGCTACAAGGGAAAGAACTGATACTGGCCACAAAAAAATATGCACTCGAAAACCGTTCTCTTAGTTGGTTTCATTTAATCCTGACTCTGGTTCTGTTTCTCATCGCATATGCTGGTGCTATCATCAATTTCCACCTGATACCTCAGATCATATGCTCACTTTTTGCGGGATTGTTATCGGTACGTTTTTTCATCATTTATCACGATTATCTACATAAATCAATCTTGCAGGGGTCTTTTCTTGCCAAATTTATTTTTACTGTATTTGGTCTTTTTATCCTGGCACCGACCAGCATCTGGAAACGATCGCACGACTATCACCATGCGCATAATTCAAAATTGTATACCACCAGTATCGGCTCATTTCCGGTGGTAACTAAAAAAGATTTTCTATCTGCCAGTCGCTCCGAACAAAAAATATATCTGTTCATTCGGCACCCATTGACGATCATCTTCGGTTACATCTTTGTTTTTCTTTGGGGAATGTGTCTACGCACATTAATCAAAAGTGGCTTAAGGAAACATATGGATTGTCTCGCTTCTGTGCTATTCCATTTTACGCTCGGTGGCTTGATTTGGTACTTCTTCGGACTGCAGAGTTTTGTGCTGGGATTTCTTCTGCCCGCCATCATCAGTAACGGTTTGGGTTCATACCTTTTTTATGCCCAACATAATTTTCCTGCCGTTATATACAAGCAGAAGAATGAATGGTCTTATGCCGACGCAGCCATGCAATCGTCCAGCTATATGAAAATGAATAAATTTATGCATTGGTGTACCGGCAATATTGGCTACCACCATATACATCACTTAAATGCTCGTATCCCATTTTACAAATTGCCCATTGTCTATGCGGAAATGCCCGAACTGCAAAATGTCGGTACGACCAGTCTATCACCCAATGATATTCTTGACTGCTTTCGACTAAAAATATGGGATCCGGAATTAAATAAAATGATCGGTCTCAAAGAGTTATCTGGAACCAATTAACCTGTTGAAGAGAGATGCTCTTCCTTACTTTTTCGGATTATAATTTATACTGCCTTATTTTCACTTCCTGCAGTGCAGGTAAATTATTGTTTGGTCGGTCCAGGTAATAATAAGCAATCGCCGACACATCATCAGATCGATAGTAATTCACCCAATTTCGATCGTTTCCCGGAACCGATGCATCACTGAGATTCGTTACCTGTCCTGGTTTATATATCGGAAATAAGGTGGATTCTGGTCCAATAATTTCTACCGGCAGTAAGGGTACATCTTGATCTTGCAGGGCTACAATTTTTTCCTTCGTTCCTCCACCCATTTGTTGAATAGTAATACGGCAGTCGGCATGAAAAAATATCGGGTCAGGAATGTGAAATCGGTAAAATGAGTACATAAAGTGATCTCCGTCAGCTCGGGTACATCCCTGATAATTACCGGTGTATTGTCCTTGTCCCCAACCGGTACCGATATAATCTTCGGTGCCCGTGCCTACCAAAGTTGGGTACTCCCGATCTCCATCCAAATACATTTTAACCTCACCTTCACCCCACCAGGTTCCCATATACCGCGGATTGACCTGTACGCTTATGGATGTTCCTAAAAATCGTCCGTGACCTTCGATGGCAGGGAGTATTTCAAAATCCCGGGCAAGGGCGGTTGCGGTGTCACGGTGCCAGTATGCGTGCAAATACATAAAGCTCTCATCCCATCGATCCAGTTCTTGATAATCGATATCATAAAAAAGCATATCCACATCTTTGTCCAACTCATTTCTAATAAGGACACGGGCGCCTTTTTTAAAAGGCATTTGTAAATATGAATTAAAAGAACGGCCTTCTGGACTAGCAAATAAGGCATTTTCAAAAGCCAAACCTTCACTGAGACCTACCGCAAAAAAATCGCCGAAGGGCGCGGATATGGCTGGCTCTGCAGATTGGTCCCAATAAAATTCTAAAACCAATCCCCGAAGCTCACGTGGAGATCTCTCTCTCAGCGTAAACCACATACGATTGATAATTCCTGAACCTTTTATATCCAGCAGAACTTTTTCTTCTCCAACTTTCAAATGATCATAAGCATGTCCCTTTGCTCCAAAATTTTCCAATCCTCCACGACCTTTTTTACCATTTAAATTTTCAAAACTACTCCAATGCGAATGAGCAACCTCATGGTAGCGGTATAGTACATTATCATGTCTTGTATTATGAGTTTCATTGGGTTTACAACTCAGTATACTAAGCAGTATGATTAGATAAAAGAATCGCATATATTTTAATTTTAAACCATCTTCCAGGTTAAAATATGAAACTTCAACACGAACGCACCAATACAAGACAATAATCATGGACCAACCACAATTTTTCCCTTTGAAAAATTTTTGAGATAGTGTTATCTTTTAGCAGGATGATGAATTAAAGAAATGCAGCCTATGAAAATTAACCTTATCAGTCTTGCCTCTATGCTCCTATTATTTGCATGCAATGGTGATCAAGACAAAAAGATGAGTAGTACTATCATAACCA
Source organism: Saprospiraceae bacterium (assembly GCA_020437045.1). Taxonomy (GTDB): domain Bacteria; phylum Bacteroidota; class Bacteroidia; order Chitinophagales; family Saprospiraceae; genus JABDMH01. The sequence continues at coordinate 9,547 of JAGQWV010000574.1, forward strand.
AATGGCAGGATGATAAGAAAGCAGGCATTTCGCTCACCTACGATGATGGTACCATTCACCAGTTTACGGTAGCTAGACCCATCATGGACAGTCTTGATTTTAAAGCAACCTTTTATATCATCACTGGCAAAATAAAAGGTTCCGCGCAAGGTAAATTTATAGGTAGACCGGTTGCAGCGATTATTGAGGAGACGGCTACCGTACCTACCGATTCCAACAATTTCTTTGAAAGGGCTTCTGCCATCGGATTTACCGGTAGTCATAGTGCCCTCGCCTATCATTCGGACGCTGGTGCTCTTTTTGAGTCTGGAAAAATTACCGAAGCCTACGCTAAGATTGATGAGGGCTATGCCAAATTGAGATCCGGAGAAATTGCCGTATCTGCATACCAGGCACAGTACTCAAAAACAGATACAACTACCTGGGAAGATTATAAATCATATGCCGATGATGGCCATGAAATAGCCAGTCATACGGTGACCCATCCCCGGCTTGCCGTATTAGATGAAGTTAATATGCTTTACGAATTGCAGCAAAGTAGACAGGATATCATCAAATTCCTTGGGGAAGAGTATACCTTTTCAGCAGAATGCCCCTATGGAACAGAAAACGAAAGAGTCATGGAGTATGCTCATGGGATTTATCCTGCACTACGCAACCGAATGCCCGAATCCTGGCTGGAGGAATTGAATCGATCCAGTAAAATACAGCCCGGAAGTTCTGAAAAAGAATATGTGCAATGGCAACGAGGCCCTTTGACAAATATTACCATGGAAACGATGAAAGCATGGGTAGATACTTGTTTGGCCCATGACAATATTTGGTTGGTCTTGGTTTTTCATGGTGTCGATAGTATCGGTTGGGAGCCACGGACCGGTGCTGAATTAAAAGAATATTTTAGCTATATGAAAGCCAGAGAAGATGATTTATGGGTAGCAACTTTTGCAGATATTACTAAATATCTTCGCGAACGTAATAATGTCTCCGTCACCAATCAATGGACCGATGATCACGTGAAAATTCAAATGGTTAGTTCTCTGGACACCTCCATTTACAATATCCCGCTAACCTTAAAAACATATATTCCCGATGGTTGGCGTGATGTGGAAGTTAAGCAGGGAAATTTATTATTAGACAAAGAAGTCAAAAAAGATGATACCGGAAAATATGTGCTCTTTAACCTGGCACCAGGCAATACAGAAATTGATATACGGGTGATCTAAAACCTCCATCAAATTTTAATAATTAATTAAGACAAAAAATACAATGCCTTTTAGTTTAAAATCTACTTTATTACTGTTCATTATCATAATCCCTCTGATCATTTTTTCCCAGAGCATCGATACCGTTGATGCCTTGGTATCTCCTAAAATTGCCCGTCAGGCGATTACGGTGGGTGGAGAAAATGCATTAATCAAAGGATTTAATAACCATTCCATTCAATTTGCGATCGATGCATTGTCAAAGACCGGAGGCACAGTTACCCTCAATCCGGGTATTTATGAAATATTTTCTCCAGTAAGATTAGCATCCAATATTATCCTGAAAGGTTCAGGTAAAGAAACAGTTCTTAAGAGAGCCAAGGGTGTACAAACTAAGTACATCGTGGACGCTGATTATGGAGAATTAAAATTAACGGTAGAAGATGCGCGTGGTTTTCAAATTGGAATGAAGGTGCAAATTACTGATGATGATAACAGTGGATGTTGGGATGTTTCTACCGCCTATATCACGGATATTGCGGGCAACACTTTATACCTGGATAAAGGATTGATCCGTGATTACCGAGCGGATAAGCATGGCCTGGTCTCTAATGCATCATCAGTCATTGATGTGATTGATGCGGAAAATGCATCTGTCATTGACTTGACAGTTGATGGTAATCGTACCGAAAATTATTTTGCCGATGGCTGCAATAATGCGGGCATTATGATTCTCCGATCTAGAAATATTAAAGTAGATCAGGTAAATGTGAAAGACTTTAATGGCGAAGGGATTAGTTGGCAGATCACCGAACATGTGAGTATCAGAAATTCAGAAATATCAGGGAGTGGAAATACTGGTCTCCATCCCGGTACGGGTTCACCATTTTCTGTAATTGAAAACAATAATGTGCATCACAATGATCAGGACGGCTTATTTATTTGCTGGAGAGTTTATCAAAGTGAGGTAAAAGACAATCAATTTCATAACAATGGTCGATTTGGCATCTGTACCGGCCATAAAGATACAGACGTAACTTTTTTTAATAATCACGTTTTTGAAAATAAAAGCGATGGTATTCATCTGAGGGGAGAAAGAGCAGCTAATGCTCCCCACCGCAATAAATTCATTAAAAATTTAATCGAAAACAATGGCACTGAAGGAGGCGGGTATGGGTTTTCCATTAATTCACCAGCCGAGGAATTAATTCTGGAAAACAATATTTTCAAAAATTCCCAAAAAACACAGAAAGCTGCTATCTATATTTACGAGCCAGGCATTAAACCTATCCTGGAAAATAACACTTTTGAAGATCATCAGATGGGCGAAGTGGTTTTTGAAAAACCATAAAGAAAAGAAATGCGAAATTATCTAATCCTCAACCACCGGAAATTTACCATCCATAAGATCTCTCTACTTTTATTAAGCATCCTAAACTTATGTTGTCAGAATCACACTACAGATTCAAAAAATGAAATCCAAAAACCTAATATTCTATGGATCGTTGCCGAAAATATAAAATTGGACCTGGGTTGTTATGGGGCAACCAATGTATTGACACCTAATCTGGACTCTTTGGCAGCAAAAGGTGTTAAATACACTCATGTTTTTTCAACCTCTCCGGTCTGTGCGCCCAGTCGCTCTGCATTGATGACCGGTATGTACCAGACTTCTACGGACCTGCACAATATGCGCTCGCACCGGGATGACAACTTTAGACTGCCTGAAGGGGTCAGACCACTCACCCATCGTCTACAGGATGCCGGTTATTTTACGGCCAATATTTCGCAAATTGATACACATATAGTCGGCACCGGAAAACTAGATTTGAATTTTGTCAATGAGGGCCCGATTTATCAGTCGGAAAAATGGTCTGACTTATCCGGTCATCAGCCATTTTTTGCACAGATAAATTTACCCGAAGCGGAGTACGATATTTATGATCGAAAGTCGGCTGAAAAAGAACGGGTAAAATGGGTGGGAGAAGACATCCATCCCAGGATTGCCACGCCGGAAAATGTTGTGCCACCACCTTATTATCCTGATCATCCAGTAGTCAGAGAAGAGTGGGCTAGATATCTTAATTCGGTATCGGGTATTGATATCCGGGTAGGTTATATTTTGAAGCAACTAATCAAAGAGGGTCTCGACCAAAATACCATCATTATCTTCTTTGCCGACAATGGCCGTCTGGAAGCCAGGGGAATTCATTGGCTTTGGGATACGGGTATTCATGTGCCTCTAATTATTCATTGGCCGGAAAGTGTCCCGTCACCACCACAATATGCTGCCGGCCGGACAAACGATCAGATCATTAGCCTTTTGGATTTGACTGCCACGACTTTATGGATAGCCGGTGTAGAAAAACCCCTCGGCATGCAGAGTCGAAATTTTCTAGGCACAAGCCCTGATCCTCCCAGAGAATACGCCTTCAGTGCCCGGGATCGCATTGACGAAACTGAAATCCGAATGCGTTCGGTCAGAGGAGAACAATACCATTATATCCGCAACTTTACTCCTGGTGCGGGATTTCTGACACTCAATCGATACAAGGAAAAATGCTTTATTGTTAAACCCCTGATGCGAGAACTCTTTGCCCAGGGTAAATTAGAAGGTCCTGCCGCCGAATTGATGCAACCATTTCCCGAAGAACAGCTTTACGACACAAAAAATGACCCTTTCGAAATTCATAATTTGGCTTTCTCCGAACTAGCTGAACACCAAAATGCTCTGCAAAGCATGAGAAAAACTTTAGATAATTGGATAGAAGAAACGGATGATCAAGGTGGGATCATAGAATCCCGGGAAATCGTGAATCCCTTCATAAAAGAAATGCATGATTGGTTTGGAACCCCTTCCTGGTATCTGGGAGATGCTATGATAAAACCCCTAGACACCCTACAAACTAATTAAGGCAGCGGTCATAGATAAATTCAGGGCATGTAATGTCTCCATAAAGAGGTGTATTGCTGAGCATTTTTGGGAGGAAATGCCTAAATTGAAAAAATGAAGCGACGAAAATTTTTGCACCAATCTTTAGCAGCATCAGCCACTGCTGCATTGACACCTTTTCCTTATCACATTTACTCTGGTACTGAAAAAAAATACGCAACCGACAAAATAACCTTAGGAAATACCGGTATTGAAGTGTCTCGACTGGCTATGGGCACAGGAACCAGTGGCGTTGGGGGTAGTTCCAACCAGACCCGCAAATTAGGCGTAAAGGGATTAGCGGACCTACTCTACATGGCTTATGATAATGGTGTGCGATTTTGGGACTCAGCAGATCAGTATGGAACCCATAGACATCTAAAGGAAGGCCTGAAGTCTGTCAAACGTGAAGAAGTGGTAATCCTTAGTAAGACCCACGCCACCACTGCAAAAGAAATGCGCGCAGATCTCGATCGATTTCGTCAGGAAATTGGTACTGACTATATTGATATCATACTTCTGCATGCGATCACAGATCCCAATTGGCCCAAAGTAAAGGAAGCAGCGATGGAAGTCCTTGCAGAAGCAAGAGAGGAAGGAATCATCCGGGCACATGGTATTTCCTGTCATTCATTAGGTGCTTTAAAAACAGCTGCCGAGACGGATTGGGTGCAGGTTGACCTGGCTCGGTATAATCAGGCCAGTGTAGCCATGGATGATAAATTTGATGTAGTCCGGCCCGTATTGGAAAAGATGAAGGCTGCCGGCAAAGGAATCATTGGCATGAAGGTATTCGGCGCAGGCCGATTAAGCGATCGAATTGATGAAAGTCTGACCTTTGCCCTTCATCAGCCATTTATCGACTGTTTTACCATCGGTCAGGAAAGTGCAGAGCAACATCTGGACTTATTAAAAAGAATCCCGGCAGCCAGTGTGAGGGGATAATCTTCACATTTAACTTATCTGTAGCATTCACTTGATATTAGCTTAAAACCTGCTATCTATATTTGTGTCAGGGTGATCGGATAATGATTATCTGATCATGCACAGGATAAGGCCCAATGGTAGGGTCTTTTTTATTTTCCGGAATACCAAGCTCGTTTACTCCTTCAGGATTCCAGGTACACCCAAAAAAGAAAGTCAACAGGATACCATTGTTATTCTGAGCCAATGACAAATTTTTCGATCCGCACGACTACTTCCGCAAACGTCACAGATCCCTGCCAATCGTCGTAATAATCCTTATTTTGCGAGCAAATCAGAAAGTTATGTCCGGAAAGAAATTATTTCTGTTAGATGGAAATGCATTGGTATACCGAGCCCATTTTGCTTTTATCGGTCGTCCGTTAATCAACAGCAAAGGAATGAATACCTCAGCTATTACCGGATTTGTCCGATCACTATGGGACATACTTTCCAATCAGAAACCCACCCACATTGCGGTTTCGTTTGATGTATCCGGTGATACGTTTCGCCATGAATGGTATCCGGAATATAAAGCCAACCGGGACGCTCAACCGGAAGACATCACCGCGGCAATGCCCTACATCATTGAGATCATCAAAGGATTTAATATCCCGATTGTCACTCTTGAAGGCTGGGAAGCAGACGATTTGATTGGCACCATTTCCAAACAAGCGGAAAAGGAAGGTTTTACTGTCTATATGGTGACGCCTGACAAAGATTTTGGGCAGTTGGTGTCGGAAAATATCTTTCTCTTCAAACCATCGAGACAAGGAAATGGCATTGACATACTGGGGGAAAAGGAGATCCTGAACCAATGGGATATCAAACGGATTGACCAGGTGATCGATATGCTGGGTCTTCAGGGTGATAGTGTTGACAATATTCCGGGCATTCCCGGTATAGGGCCTAAAACCGCCTCCAAGTTGTTGGGAGAATATGACACGGTCGAAGGATTAATTGCCCATGCAGATGAATTGAAGGGAAAACAAAAAGAACAAGTGGAGACTTTTGCTGACCAGGCCTTGCTCAGTAAAAAACTAGCCACCATCAATATTCATGCACCGGTGCAGTTTGATGCCGATGATTACAAACTCAGCCCCATCAACCGGGATCGATTGGGTGATGTATTTAAAGAACTTGAATTCCGAACCCTGTCTCAAGCTATATTAGGCGAGACTCCTCCTGTGGCTGCTGGTGGACAAACAGACCTTTTTGGAAATCCCGTAGCCGGTAAAATCAAGGGAGAGCGTAAACCAAAACCAACAGCACCATCAATAGGCGAGAAAAACATTAAAAACACTTCGCACGAGTATCATATTGCAGACTCCTCAGAAAAAAGGAAAGCTCTTATTCAAAATCTGGAAAAACTTAGTGAGATCTGTTTTGATACCGAGACCACGGCTATTGACGCCAACGATGCTGAATTAATCGGTATTTCTTTTTCAGATCAGGCGCATCATGGTTATTGGGTGCCTTTACCGGATGATTTCAATGCCGACAAAGAAATTTTATTTGAATTTAAAGCCGTGTTTGAAAATCCTGCCATTATCAAAATTGGTCAGAATATCAAATATGATGCTTTAATCTTACAGTGGTACGACATCCAACTGCAGGGAACATTTAAAGACACGATGATTGCCCATTATCTATTGGAGCCAGAAATGAACCATTCGATGAATTATCTGTCTGAAAGTTATTTAAACTATGAGCCGGTAAAAATCGAGACGCTGATTGGCAAAAAGGGTATTAGCCAACTTACCATGCGGCAGGCTGATCAAAATAAAGTGAAGGAATATGCAGCCGAAGATGCCGACATCACCTTTCAGCTACAAAAACTTTTATT
>JAGQWV010000575.1 GCA_020437045.1 Saprospiraceae bacterium
TGAATCCGAACGATAAGGATGCTAAAGTGACCTTCATCGACGAGGTGGGCGATCACTGGGAAGAGTATAATGTGTTCCACCACAAATTCCTCGTGTGGTTGGCTAACAATGGCTATGATGTAGATAAAGTGAACCGTATGGATGCGGAAGAACTGCAGACCATCATCGAAGAGTCACCGTTCTATAAGGCGACGGCTAATGATGTTGACTGGGTACAAAAAGTGAAAATGCAGGGCGCCATTCAGAAATGGGTGGATCACTCGATCAGCGTGACGGTAAATGTGCCACATGATGTATCTGTAGATCTGGTCCGCGAAATCTATGAAACTGCCTGGGAGGTAGGTTGTAAAGGTTGTACCATATACCGGGATGGATCCCGATCAGGAGTTCTGGTATCCAGTGATAAGGAGAAAAAAAATGAGTTGAGTGGTACCGTGTTCGAACTTAAAGATTATGTACCACCTAAAAGACCTAAGAAATTGCCTGCTTCCGTGATACGCTTTAAAAATAATCATGAAGACTGGATAGCGGTCATAGGTGTCCTGGATGATAAACCATATGAGATATTTAGTGGTCGGGCAGAAGATACGTTCAAATTGCCGGAATATGTCACTCAGGGTTGGATCATTAAGAGTTATGATGAAGAACTTCACAATAATCGATATGACTTTCAGTTTGCCGACCGTGAAGGTTATAAGATCACGATCGAGGGACTATCCAGATCCTTTGATAAGGAATACTGGAACTATGCTAAATTGATATCCGGAGTCATGCGTCACGGAATGCCTCTGAATTACGTAGTTAATTTGATCAACAGTCTCAATACCCAAGAAGAAAATATCAATACCTGGAAAAGGGGGATTGCCCGGGCCCTCAAGAAATTTATTCCAGATGGCACCGAGGTGGTCAAGACAGAATGCCCCAGTTGTAAAGATAAAGACAGCATGATCTATGAAGAAGGGTGCTTGCATTGTAGTAGTTGCGGGTATTCAGAGTGTGGATAAGTACACATCCTGATCGCGGTGCCGATTAATTTTCAAATACTGTTTTCGGTATCAGGAAATAGATAGGAGTAAGATTTAGCCCAACTGACTGATCTTTCGCAAGGCTGTAAAATCGAGAATTTTAATTTTGCGGCCTTGTACTTCAATGTGTTTGTCCTTAATAAATTCAGAAAGTGTTCTTATTGCATTGGCGGTGGTCATGTTACTTAAAGCTGCGAGGTCGCTTCTTTTTAGGGCTACTTGGATCTCGTTATTATTAGGATGGTTGTAACGCTCATAGGTGTATAGTATCGCATCAGCTAGTCTTGCCCGCATATGTTTTTGGGTTAATCCTGAGCTTCTTTCTACTATTTTTGAGATCTCTGCCGCCAGATATTCGATGACTCTTAAGGCGAGCATCTGATTTGATTGCAAAACCTGATTAAAATGTAGTTTGGGAATAAAGCATACCGTACTATTTTCCAGGGCAATGGCAGATGAGGTATATAAAGTTTGTCCTAGCAAGTCTGTAAAACCTATAAATTCGGAAGGTTTATACAAACTAATGATTTGTTTACCTCCATTCAGATTATCTTTTTCAAGTTTGATTTTTCCTGCTGAAAGACATAGGAGCCCCTGTGGTGCCGTCCCCACATGGTAGAGTGGGTCACCAGCTTTTAAATTTATGGAAGTCCGTTCACGGTTCAGGATATGTAACTCACCATCACTAAGTGCACTTAGAAGAAACAAATTACGTACACTGCAATGCATGCACCCTTCAGATTGTCTACCTGAGTTCTGATGACAACCGGTGCCCAAATGTTGATTGGGAAACTCTTTTTTCAACGATAGAGTGGATTATTACACAAATACATATTTTTCTTTTCTGTAAATCCCTACATTGATTTTATATCAAAGGAACTAATTCTTGAATCCAACGGAAATACCTGAATTTTTGCTAATCTCTGGCCATAAGCGAATTTTCGTTTACTTATTTCTGTAGGATTGCTAAAAAGTCAACTAAGTTGACATTTCTCGGTGCGATTTGTTGAATTCAATCCGATGATTTTGATCATTGTACCAAAGTTGTATCCCCGTACATCTTTAGCTTTTAATTAAGCTGGAGACTTAGTACTTTTGCCGCTCAAAATGTAAAAGCTTATTCAAATGAATAAAGCTCGCAGATTAAGGATATCAAAACTCTTTACCCTCGAAATGGGGCATGCCTTGTTGGGGCACGATGGACAGTGTAGGAATATACATGGTCATTCATATAAACTATTTGTGACTTTGAGAGGTATTCCCTTGGATGAGTGTGGGCATCCTAAAGACGGAATGCTCATGGATTTTTCTGACCTCAAAACAATTGTTCAGAAAAATGTTATTTCCCAGTTTGATCATGCAGTGGTTCTTCATATGGACGCTCCACATGAAGTTAAAAGCGTATTGGCTGAGCATTTTGAAAAATTTGTCGTATTACCTTTTCAGCCAACTTGTGAGAATCTTCTACTTCATTTTGTTGATCTGATTATCAACGAACTTCCCTCGCATGTAGAATTGTATAAGGTTAGATTGGATGAAACAGCAACTGCTTATGCGGAATGGTGTGTCGATGATATTGCATACCATTAGACACTGATGGCATATCATTTTTACTCCCTGGAGGTATATTGATTCTGTTCAAAGAAATTTCGCCCTGAATCACTAATTTTAAACAAAGATTATTGATTCATGAAAATTTCCAATTATCAGAATTTTAGATTTTATACCATCGTCCTTTTATTCATTTTTTTGTGTTCTATACTTTTATATTTAGGCCGTTTCTTATTTATTCCGTTGGGATTTTCTTTGATGATTTGTTTGATGTATTATCCCATCGGTATTTGGGTAGAAGGAAAATTGGGAAGAAATGTTGCCATTGGTGTAGCCATGCTGCTCCTCTTTATTGCGGGATTTTTCTTGTATAATCTGGTTGCCAGTACCCTTGCACTTTTACATTTAAGTATTACGGAATCAAAAGACCAGATCTGGGATTTTGCCATCAAAACGACTCGGTTTCTTGAAGGTCTTGTTGGTGTCGATTCAACAGAACAGGGTGATTTAGCCCAATATTTTTATCAGAACCTGCTTCAGGAAACTATGCCTCTTTTAAGGCAGACCATTTCTCTCTCTGCAGGGACAATTGCGATGGTACTAATTATTCCCATTTTTGTATCACTTATCTACTATTATAGGGAGTTACTGGTGCGCTTTGTGTTGATGGTGGTGCCGGAAACCCAGGTGAAGGGATTTAAAGACACTATTGACGAGACAACCAGTACTTATTTCAAATTTGCCAAGGGCATGGCATTAGTTTATATTATTGTTGGGGCCTTAAATTCCATTGGGTTTTTGATCATTGGATTACCCAATGCTATTTATTTCGGAGTATTGGCTTCTTTGCTGACATTCTTTCCGTACATCGGTATTATGATGGGCGGATTGGCAGCAGTAATCGTTGCCCTCACAACATTTGATTCTTTATGGTATCCCGTGGGTGTGGTGATGATTTTAGGTGTCGTTCAGTATTTGGAAGCCAATATTATATTTCCCATGGTAGTTGGACATCAATTAAAACTTAACACATTAGCCACACTCGTGGCTATGTTTATTGGAGGCATCATCTGGGGAGGGGCAGGACTTATTTTGTTTGTGCCTTTTGCTGCAGTTCTAAAAATCTTAGCAGATCGGGTCACTGGATTAAAATCCCTGGCGGTCTTATTAGGTCCAGATCACGAGCGGTGAAGAAAACAAAATCTCGACCCGGACCGCGCGCGCCCTATGGTTTAAGATTCTAGTAGAACACTACAAGAAAAAACCGCTGCTCAATTGTTTTAAATGGAGTATTTAATAGCTCAGGCAGGTAAACGATCAAACCAGGTCTTTTTTAGAATTAGCGTACAAAGCACTGCTATTCCAATAGTGATCAAGGTGGGTACAGTCTGCAGCAAGACCAGGTAAATAGGAAAGATTACCAGGGCTGTTTGCCAGATGGTTCCGATAAAGACATTAAACATGTCGCGACCAAAATCATTATTGGGGACAAAATCCGGATCTTCGGCGATGACCTTCTCACGGATTGGTCCCCAGAATCCCCAGGGTTTTACATTTTTATAAAATTTCTTGAGAATCGCCTCGTCGACTGGAGGTGCGGTGTAGGTACCAATAATACATCCAATCGCCGCCAGTAATAACATTAAGGGAAATGTATAAAGGTCGAGTACGCCACTGAAAATAAATCTAAAGGATAGTGCGGGAACGAGTCCTCCCACCATTCCCCAGAAAAAGCCGTGACCATTGAATCGCCACCAATACCACTTTAATATGTTGGCCGCCACATAACTGCCGTAAAGTCCCGAGACAATCCACTGGAGCACATCATTGACATCTCTGGCATAAAATCCGAAGATAATACTGATGATTACCATCGTTAATCCAGCCAGGTAATTGATGGATTTTACCTTTGTATTGTCCGCTTCCGGATTAATATGTTTGAGATAAATATCATTAACAATATAGGCTTGAACTGCATTGAGCGTTCCGGCAAACGTAGACATAAAGGCTGCCAATAGTCCCGCTAATAACAAGCCCAATAATCCAATCGGTACAAATTCATTGATGGCTGATGGCAAAATTTGTTCAAAATCAATCTGACCACCGATTACTAAGTCCAGTCGATCATAATAAATGATGGCCAGTACTCCGAATCCGGCAATCATAAAATATCGGACCGGCATTAGAATGAGACTGACCGATCCACTCATCAGTGCCGCCTCTCTGGGAGATTTGGTGGAGAGTATTTTTTGCATATCATAGTTTGGTGCCGGTCCGGCCAGACTGACGAGCACACCCTTAAATATCATCATCATGAAAAAGATGCCAAAGAGGCTATATCCATCGCTGGCTATCTTTGCATTGACATCACTGATCAGTGCACCCCAATCAAGATCCAGATGGCTACCAAAAAAGGGAGTCATCCAGCCATCCGGTACTTGAAGATGGTGGGTTGATACCGCCTGCATCGCAATGATGCCAATCACTATAGCTGAAATGGTCATCAGAATATATTGTATGAGATCTGCCCATACGATGCTCATCATACCTCCCAGGAGAGAGTAGAATACGGCAAAACAGGTAAAGATGATACCATAAAAGTGTGGCACATATTCTGGCTGCACAGTAAAAGGAACATAGGGAGACACCACTTCCCAAGGAATGAATATTTCTACGAATTTGCCGATGCCAATAAATCCATAAGCTAAGTATCCTAATCCCATAATAATCGCGAATACCACCACAATAGTATGCGACATATTGGCCCCACGTTTGAATCCAAATCGGGTTCCAATCCATTCTGCTCCGGTCGTTACATTGGAGCGGCGTAACCAGATCGAGAGAAAGATCATAAGAAATATCTGATTGAAGACAGGCCATAACCAGGGTATCCAGGCAC
>JAGQWV010000576.1 GCA_020437045.1 Saprospiraceae bacterium
CCAAACAAATGATGACCACAAGCATGCCCGGATTGCCCCTCTTCCCTTGCCTGGTTGTAGGGTACAGCTGCCTGCGACATGGCAGGAAGGGCATCAAATTCTGCCAAGAAGGCAATCACCGGACCCCCATTGCCCCATTCTGCAATAAAAGATGTAGGCATTCCAGCAACTCCGGTCTCTATGGAAAATCCGGCTTCCTGAAGAGGTTGCATCAATAATGCCGTGCTTTCAGTCTCCAGAAAACCCAATTCTGCAAGGTCCCAGATTTTCAGAGCTAGCTCCCGGTATGCGCTGGATTGCTTCTCAATATGGTCGTTGATAAATTCTTTTGGATTCTCAACTAAGGAAGACTGACTAAAGCCGAATGAAGTGATCCAAAGTAAACTGTAAATGAGGAAAAGCCTTTTCATATAATTCCAGTTATTAAAAGTAAAATTTCTGAGGTAAGATAATTCTTTTTAGAATGGGGAGAATCAATCGCGTCCTTCAGCTTTTATTTTGTTTTGGGATAAAGAGTTTTTTTTTAAAGCTTTTGAATTACAATTATTGTTGTTTTATAAGCAGAGCGTTACCTCAATATTCCGTGAAGCCACAGAATTATTGACAATGAATTTCCAAAGTTCAGATTCCTTTGAAAGTCCTTATGATTTGCGTGATCAGAATACTCTTTTATAGGTAACCTTTTCCTACTGGAGGTAATTAATGATAGAGACTTCTTACTTGGGTGGCCGATGCTTGAAAGTTATCAGGATTTAAAAAAATGAAAATGAAGATTATAATTACTCCGCTCTTTATTGTTCTGTCAATAGGCGTGGCCATGGGTCAACCGGAGAATCGCAAATTGTTGCCAGATTATCCGTTGATGGGAAATGTTGCCGATCGTACAGGAAACAATGCTGATCTTGAGTTAATAAATGTCGAAATTCTAGATTCTGCACTATATAGTAATGGTGCAAATTCCTTTTCTGATACTGCCAACCGTGTTTTCGGATATATTAATGCACTGGACTTGGATGATATTTATATCAGTTTAGAATTTCGGCTAGATTCAGTGAATGACGACGATCGTCCTCGCTCGGTCATAGTCGGTGGGTCTGGATGGCGATGGTTGGCCGCAACCTATACCCAGGCATCCAAACAAATAAAATTTAATTACAATAATTTTAATAGCTCGGGTCCAGCCTTCAATTACGAATATAATAGATGGTATACTTTAATATTAACGTATCAGCGTGCAACTCGTTTGGGATCCATGTATATTGATGGTGAGTTGATCGCTTCTGCTGTATTTGATCTGGATGCCAATTCAGATCGTTCCATTGTCTTAGATTGTTATTGTGGTATTCATTCAATGGGTGGTTATTGGAGGAGCCTTCAGATTTGGGGGCCAGATACTTCTTTTATTCAGGATCCCCTCCGTGTTACCTGCGAGCTAAGTAAGCTTATTTCCGATGCTGGTGCAGAAGATGGAGAAATTCATCTTCAACTTGCTGGTGGCTTACCACCGTATAAGGTTTTTGTGGATGATCAGATCGATACCATTCAGGTGGACACCACTGATATTCAACTTTCCGGGTTTGCGCACGGACTCCATCAAATCAAAGTGTTGGATCAACATGGTAATTTTAATTCATGCGAGATCGAATTTTTGGCTCCTCCTACAGATCTGACTTTGATTTCCGATTTTCCAATGACCGTGGATGGTAGTGATCAATTAGGAGTGCATCAGGATTTGGAAATCACCAATGCACCGCTGATACCGGGCACCGGATTGTATTCACAAGGGCACGAGGATCGAGATACTTTTAATCAGATTTTAGGGCGATTTTTTAAGCTTGATCCGGATAATTTTTATCTCTCGATAGATGTGAGATTGGATTCTATTGAGGATGATCCATATCAAAATTTCCGGGATTTGTTTGTGCTAGGTCTCGGTTGGCGCTGGCTAGCTCCGGCATATAGTCCTTCTTCAAAGACATTTATTCTATATCATAATAATTGGAAGTTGGTACCTGATTTTACCCAGTCTTTTGTTTATGGACAATGGTATGAGATCGGTCTCAGTCACAATAAGGCTTCAGGTTTGGTGCAAATGTTTGTCGACCGTAAGCTAATTGGAGAAGCAGTACTTGATCTGGATACCGGAGGTGATTTGTCTTTTGGTCTGTGGTGTAATTGCGGACCTGATCCTATGCGTGGATATTGGCGTAATTTGCGAATTTATGGTGAGCAAGAAGGTGCCACGGCAAGCCGGAATGAGAAGAATAGTTTGGGAATAAATATGTATCCCAACCCAGTACAGGATCAGTTGTATATAGAGCTGGATGATTGGTCGCGAAAAAAGCAATCTTTTATTCGCATCTATCGATCTGATGGTCTTCTGATATATCGGGAAAATATTACTGATCAGACAGGATTGATCAAAATAAATACACAAAATTGGCTTCCAGGTGTTTACCATATTGATGCTGGAATTAATTCACGTTCTTTTCTGAAATTATAACCATTAATGCATTTTAAAAAATGAAGGCTCTTGCACGTATTTAGTGGGT
>JAGQWV010000577.1 GCA_020437045.1 Saprospiraceae bacterium
AAACACCCACACCATGCAAACCACCTGACACCTTATAGGTGTCCTTATCGAATTTACCACCGGCGTGCAAAACTGTCATAACCACCTCAAGAGCAGACTTTTGTAGCTTCTGATGTAGACCAACCGGAATCCCCCGGCCATTGTCTTTGACTGTCATCGAATTGTTCTTGTGCACGATCAATTCAATTCGATCACAATAGCCAGCCAGATGCTCGTCAATCGAGTTGTCAACTACTTCCCAAACCAGATGATGCAAGCCCTTGATATCGGTACTTCCAATATACATTCCGGGTCTTTTGCGTACCGCTTCAAGACCTTCCAGTGCCTGAATGTTATCGGCACCGTAATCATTTTTTTGTACTGTCATTAATGGAAAATTTGATGAATGATTTTGGTCGTTCAAAGATAGGAATTTCAAGCCGTTAAACCCAGGAAAATATGTTGTTAAATCGTTAATTTATAGCTTATTGAGTAGGAATAATTTTAGTTATAAATAGTTTCTTTGCTATTGTATTTTTAAGGACTTTTTCCTGGAAAAAAATCACTTTTTTTGAAAGAATTTTTAGTGCATTCTCCCTCTGAATTAGAGTCGGTAGTTCGTTATGTTCTACCCTTGCTCGATGAGCGACCAATTGTCGCCTTAACCGGAGATCTCGGAGCTGGAAAAACTACCTTCGTTAGTCAAATTGCTCAACATCTTGCCGTTATTGATGATGTATCCAGTCCCACATTCTCTATTATAAACACCTATCAAAGGAAAAATGGGCAATATATCCATCATATTGACCTTTACCGTATCGAAAAAAACGAAGAGCTGGTGCAAATCGGTCTGGATGATTATCTTCATTCCGGTGAAATCGTGTTTATCGAATGGCCAGAGATCAGTGAAGAATACTTGCCGGATCATGTGTTAAGGATGCGGTTTGAACATATAGACCGCCAATGCCGAAAAATTGTAATTTTATAATTAAGTCATTAGAATTATTATGAATGATCCTAGGAAGATCACCCGGGCACAACTTTTGTCGATGGGACAATGGGAGACAAAGGCAGAGGTCCTGGATGTTTCAAAAGGTCAAAAGAAAATGTTTATCGGCATTCCGGTCGAAACTACGCTACAGGAAAATCGGGTAGCTCTCGTACCTTCATCGGTTTCTACCCTGGTCGCTTATGGACATAGGGTGGTTATTGAATCAGGAGCGGGAGAGAAATCAAATTTTTCAGATAGGGAGTACAGTGAGGTCGGTGCCGAAATTGCTCCGAGTAGGGATGATGTTTTTAAGGCCGATTGTCTGATTAAAGTCGCTCCGCCTACGTTGGAGGAAATCGATCTATTGCATCCCAACCAATTGCTGATATCTCCGTTACATCTGCCCTTTCTCACAGAAGTATACCTGCAGAAGCTTAAGCAGAAAAGAGTCATAGCTCTAGCAATGGAATACCTGCAGGATAGAGATGGATCATTTCCGGTGGTACGGATTATGAGTGAAATAGCGGGTATCAGTGCCATTCTTACGGCGGCAGAGCTACTTTCTACCACCGGTGGAGGCAACGGAGTTCTTCTGGGAGGTATTAGTGGTGTTCCTCCGGCCAAAGTGGTCATTTTGGGAGCAGGTGTAGTGGCTGAATATGCCACCCTTTCTGCACTGGGCCTGGGAGCAGCAGTGAGTATCTTTGACAATAATATTTATAAACTGATGCGTTTACAAAACCGGCTAGGACGCAAGCTCTTCACTTCGGTACTCAACCCTGTCTATCTGGAACGGGAGTTGGTGACCGCTGATGTAGCCATTGGGGCCATCCACTCCAAGTCTGGCCGGGCGCCGATGGTGGTCACTGAAGATATGGTTCGTAAGATGAGACCCGGTTCGGTCATCATTGATGTTTCCATTGATCAGGGAGGATGTTTCGAAACCAGTGAAGTTACTTCCCATGAGAAATCGACTTTTGTAAAGCATGAAGTGATTCATTACTGTGTTCCCAATCTTTCCAGCAAGGTGGCCCGCACCGGTTCCGTGGCGGTAAGCAACATCCTCGCGCCAATTTTACTTCAAACGGGAGAAACCGGAAGCCTGGAAAAACTTTTATTTGAACACCAGGGATTGCGACATGGTATTTATACTTATAAAGGATGTATCACCAATGAGTATCTGGCTGAACGATTCAATATTAAGTACACGGACCTTGATTTATTACTGACCGCAAATTTTTGAGGACGTTCAGCGAAAGTTAACCCAGGTACTTACTTAAAAAACCCAACGTCGCTTTATACATTTCAAACCGGTTCTCTTCATTATGAAATCCGTGTCCTTCATCGTATTTTACCAGATAAGGTACGTCTATGCTGCGCGCACGCAATGAACGGACAATCTGGTCAGATTCGTCGATATTGACTCTGGGATCATTGGCTCCCTGAACGACAAATAGGGGTGTTTGAATTTTATCTACGTGGAAGACCGGAGATCCTGCCTTCATCCGTTCGCTATCTTTCTCCGGATTTCCCACCATCTCATACATCATGTCGAGATAGGGCTTCCAGTATGGTGGAATCGTTTGCATAAAAGTAAAAAGATTGGAAACACCAACATAATCAATCGCACAGCAATACAGATCTGGTGTAAAAGTGACTCCTGCTAATGTAGCATAACCGCCGTAGCTGCCTCCATATATGGCTACTCTCTTTTTATCCGCGATACCCTGATCGATGAGCCACTGCACTCCATCCGTGATGTCGTCCTGCATTTTGTGGCCCCATTCTTTAAAACTGGCTTTAAAAAAGTCTTTACCATACCCGGTACTACCTCGGTAGTTCATCTGAAAGACGCCGTATCCCCGGGTTGCAAACAATTGTGCTTCGGGATTGTAACCCCAGGTGTCCCTTACCCAAGGACCTCCATGAGGATGAACAATAATTGGAACTTGCTTAGAATCACCACTGGCAGGTAGTGTAAGATATCCGTGAATGGTCAATCCGTCTCTCGTCTGATAGGATACAGGTTGCATCGGAGCCAGATCCTCATCGTCTAACCAGGGACTGACATCCGCTATTTTCTGTAGTCCTCCCGTTTTTATATCATAAAAATAATAGGAACCCAGTGAGCGATCAGTGTAGGTTCTGACGATTAATTTGTCCTCCGCTTTATTGTTACCAGTGATCGAAATTTCAAATTCCGGTAAGAGGGATTCCAAATGCCGGTACCATTGCTCAGTCTCTTCATCCAAAAAGACAATATGCCTTTTGTCCGTCAGGTAGACGATGGATGTTAGTACTCTTCTTTTCCTCGAATACCGGAGGCCAGATACATCTACTTCCGGATGTTTAAAGATCACATCGCCGAACTCCTTTGCAGTATGCATATCAAATTGGACAATCTCCGACTTATCCCTACCCAGATTTGAAGAGGCATAAATGATATGATCATGGGTAAAATCAAAAAACAGAGGAGATAGTGATTCCGTAAAATCAGTTTTCAAGATTTCCCGAAACGCTTCTTCTTCATGATCCCGGTACATCAGCACAGTTTCGGTACCGTTCACCACCTTAGTGGCAATCCGTAATCGCCCATCATGGTCGGTCATCCATGTGTCAATTGGCTCCATGATATTGGAGTTTTCCGCGAGTTGCTCCAAATGACCAGTATGTATGTTGATACGATATGGTTCAAATAGCTGAGGATTGTTTTTATTCATACCAATGATGATCTCTTCCTCATTATCCTCCAATATGTCAATCAATTGAATTCTGACGCCAGGATAAGGAGTCAGATCTTTTGGATTTGATCCATCCTTGTCCACCGCATAAAGTTGAAAGTTTTCGTCACCGGCAGAATCTTTTATATAGATAATCCTTCCTGCGCTTGCCCAGCCATATCCATTGATATCACGGTCCGTCGACGAGGTAAGTCTGGTCGCAGTATCTTCACCTATCTTCTGGACGAAAATATTTTTTCTTCGTTCGAAAGGGGCCATAAAACTGAAGTAGAGGCCATCCGGAGATAATTGATAATTACTCTTTTCCGGGTTACGGAAAAAGTCTTCGACAGAATCTTTATGCCACTGTTT
>JAGQWV010000578.1 GCA_020437045.1 Saprospiraceae bacterium
GGTGTTTTCCTTGGGGAGACCAAAAAGGTAATGCCGAATACTGGTCTTTGTCCGGATCTTCACTAACCCAGGTGATCTTTCCGGAAGATACATCGGCAATGGCAAATTGTACATCGGGATTGGGATCACCCGCTTTGGGATAATGATCGACTTCCAAAGAATCGTGCTGAAAGAACGAATAAAAAATGGGAAAGGTGGGTACCGGGGCATCATCAAAATGGAGAAAGGCTATTTTTTCATTATCCGGAGACCACCAAAAGGCCGAATAATGACTGGAACGACCTAAAATTTCTTCATAGTACACCCAGGAAGCCCAGCCATTGTATACTGATTCCGAACCATCAGAAGTCAGTTGCTTTTCCGTATGCTGGCTCAAGTCGTACATATACAGATTGTGATCTTTTGTATAAGCAACTTTAGTTTTATCCGGAGACAATTGGGCATTTTTCTCTTCCGAATCGTCATCGGTCAACTGAAACTTTTCTCCATCCGCCTTAATCAGATAAAGATCATGACCTAGTAGTTGGACCAAAGAGCCGTCTGGCAAAGCCATGGGTTCCATATAACCAGACCTAAAAGGTTCTTCACTTCGTCGCTCATGCTCTTTATTATTTTTTGATAGATCCAGCAGGATTTCACTCCGATGGGTTCCTTCTGATCGCGAAATCAAAGCCTGATCCTCACTGACCCACCCTTCAAACGATTCCTGACCTGATGTCACTCCAGAGAGCAGTATAAAGGCAAATAGGAACCCGTATTCCCTCAACAATTTCTCCATGTAATAAGAATTTGAATTAAAGCTACAATTCACTGATAAACCTCTTATATTTCAAATACTCAAGTTGATAAAAAGCCTCCGTCAATCACAAAATAAGAACCCGTGACCCAGCTACTACGTTCGCTTAAGAGAAATAAAACGGAAGCAGCGATATCTTCGGAGGTGCCGAGTCGTTTGAGTGGTAATCTGTTGGCGGTCTGTTGTAAAATTTCATCGGGATTTTCAAAAGCTTGGGCCGATGCTTCCAACAAGGGGGTTTTCACCTGAGCCGGACAGACCAGGTTGATACGAATTTTAGGACCAAAATCCAGGGCCAATTGTCGAACAAGTGCAATTAAAGCCCCCTTCGAGGCACAATAGGCAGGATGATTGGGAAACGCATGGAAGGCCGCTATCGACCCAATGATCACTACTGAGCCACCGTGCTCCTGCATGATGGGTAACGCTTTGCGCAATAAATAGAAAACCGCATCTGTATTCGTGGCAAAAGTATCTCTCCAGTCTTCCACCGACAATTGGTCCAATCGACCAATACCCAATTGCCCGGCCGAAAGGACTACATGGTCCAATCGACCAAAATGTTTTAATGCCATTTCTACCAGGTACTCATTGCTTTGCACATCTTTAATATCTCCGGCAATGAAGACAATATGCTCCGGATAGGTAGCTTCTAATTGCTTACCTTCTTCTATATTCCGGCCGCTGGCAATAATTCTGGCTCCTTCAGTTGCCAGATCATGGGCGACCTGCTTTCCCATCCCACTGGTCGCCCCGGTAATTATAGCCACCTTGTCTTTAAATTCATTTTTCTCGTACATAATTAAGATCCTTTCAACCGACGAATTAATCGAAAACTTTGCTCCACATCTTCCTCTCCAACCACCAGGGTAAACTCGTTTGTCGTAGAAATCACTTCCACAACATTGATATTTTGCCAGGCTAACTCCTTAAAGATAAAATAATAGATACCACTGATCTCCGTGTTATCTTTCGGCAACATGATCGTCAGAGCAGCAAGATGTCCTTTATGCGCCAGTAATTCTTCCCGCTTAAACATATTCATAATGTATTCATGCATCTGCCGGCTGGCAATTACTGTAGATTCGTGGATACCTTGAGAGAAAGAATAAAATAAATCGCGATGTTGTGCAACATAGCTAAATACCTGACCTTGTTTGCCTATAAGCCCTGGTGAATTTTTAAACGTATAGTCATGGATGTCATAACGAACGGTAAACTGACCAAGACGATTTAGAAATTTTTTAATGCCCGCACTTACCTGGTAATAGTAGCTCGGCGAAAGTCGCTTTAAGGCCATAATAATTGCTGCCTCCCGGACAGGTTGCGTGCATTGCTCCTGAATCAGAGGCTGAATCCTTCGGGCAAGGCCGGAATAATTAATGATCCCATCTGTCAAACCTTCCTCAATGAAAGGGTGGGTTTCCACATAATTTCGCACAGCCTCGGCAATCGTCATTGTTATATATTTAACACAAAGTTAAAAATGTGTGTAAAATCACCCGAGCTATTAGGTTTAGAATAAAATGCCTTTATTTTTGCCGGCCTAAAATTGGATAGAATGCAAGTCTTAAAATTTGGAGGCACCTCGGTTGGATCAGCTGCTCGTATGAAGGGAGTATTTCAAATCGTAACGGCTGACCCACACCAAAAAATCGTTGTTTTATCAGCCGTGTCGGGAACCACTAACGGCCTGCTGGCATACGCTCAATTATTAGCCGATGATAAATCCGAAGAAGCCATCACGCACATCTCAGCTCTTGAAAATCAATACCATGAGTTAGTCAATGAATTGTATAGCGATTCGGATATACTGAACAAGGCTCACAAATTTATCGATGAAAAATTTGATTTCTTACGCGAATTTTCAGGCAAAAAATTTGAGCTATCTGAAGAAAAAATTATCGTCGCTCAGGGTGAATTGATTTCTACACAACTATTTACCTGGTATGTACATCAAGAGGGTGAAAAGGCCATTTTACTACCGGCACTCGATTTCATGAGAATTGACAAATCATCAGAGCCCGATGAATATTATATGAAATCCATGCTTGAAAAGGAGCTGCAAATTGCCGGAGAAAGTCCCATATACATCACCCAGGGATATATCTGTCGAAATGCTTATGGAGAGGTTGACAACTTAAAACGTGGTGGAAGTGATTACACCGCTACCCTCATTGGGCAAGCCATTGACGCCGAGGAGATTCAGATCTGGACCGATATTGACGGAATGCACAATAACGATCCCAGGATTGTACAAAAAACCTATCCAGTTAAAAACCTGTCCTATGATGAAGCCGCGGAATTGGCCTACTTTGGGGCTAAAATACTGCATCCCTCTTGTGTGTTACCTGCTCAAAAAGCGAAAATTCCGATTCGGCTGAAAAACACCATGGATCCAAAGGCGGAAGGAACCACAATTTCGAAACGTAAAGCCGATGGAGAGATCACGGCTGTAGCAGCAAAAGATGGTATTGTCGCGATAAAGATCAAATCGGGGCGAATGCTTAATGCTTATGGTTTCTTGAAAAAAATCTTCGAAATCTTTGAACAGTATCAAACTCCTGTGGATATGGTAACGACCTCCGAAGTAGCTGTTTCTCTGACCATCGATGAAACGTCAAGACTATCCAAAATACTCCTGGACCTTCGCCATTTTGGCCAGGTAGAAGTTGATCACAATCTATCTATCATCTGTATGGTGGGAAATTTTACCAGTGACCAAAGAGGATATGCTGCTAAGATATTTTCCGCTTTTGAACAAGTACCAATTCGTATGATTTCCTACGGTGGCAGCAAATACAATGTCTCAGTGTTGGTTGACAGCACTTATAAAAAGACCGCATTGCAAGCAGTCAATGAAAAACTATTCGGACTTGATGGCTAGGAGATTGTTGCATTAACTTTGCATATACTATTTAATTAAAAAGTTCTTTGATGGCACTTCAAGCAATTATTACCCTGTTTCAACGAGACTTGTCCCGGTTAAAGAAAGAAATTAGCCTGTACCATAACGAGCATAAAATCTGGTGCGTAGAAAATGAAATACCCAACTCTGCCGGAAACCTCTGTTTGCACCTGGTGGGTAACTTAAATAGTTTTATTGGTAATGTCCTCGGACACACAGGATATCAACGACAACGCGAACAGGAATTCCAACGAAAAGATATTCCCCGTGCTGAATTAATTCAGATGGTTGACGATACCATCAAGGTAGTGACCAAAGCTCTGGAAAATCTTGATGAAAATGACCTTCAGAATGAATATCCTGTGCAGGTTTTTGAGAAAAAGACCTCCACCGAATTTTTTCTGATACACCTTACGACGCATTTGGGGTATCATCTCGGTCAGATCAATTATCATCGGAGATTATTAGACGCTGCCAGCAATTAGCGTCAGTCTATCTATGGTTTACCGTTCTGATTTTTCAGGAGGTCGATCAAAGACAGGACGCCAGAGAAAGAATTTTCGCCTTAAGGGTAGTAGTGCACCCGATTTTC
>JAGQWV010000579.1 GCA_020437045.1 Saprospiraceae bacterium
GGCATCTCCAACCGCTTCGACTTGATCCAGGATTTCACTCAATTTTTGGGTGTTTCCTTTCTGAGCCATAATTTCTCCATACTTTAAGAGTAGGGCATTACCGGTTCCGGGGTTGGCTTTTGCAAAGTTTAATATAGATGGAAATGCCTGGGGTTTACCAGATGCTATCAACGCATTCAATGCGGTCATTTTAATTTGTTGATCCGAATCGTTCAGCAGATCGGTCAAGGCCGTTGTCACGGTCTGATTGTCTGTTTTGCCAATAGCTTTAGCTATGACCATTTTGCAATATCCCTGACTGGTGTTTAACGCATCAATCAGCACCTGAATCGAGCGATCACTTCCAATGGCAGCTATGGCCTGTATTGCTGGTTCACACAATTTTGAAATTTTTGCCTGCAGTGTTGACAGACTTTTATCTGAGGCCAGAGAGCGAAGTTGTTCAATCAGAAAAACATCCGTTTCCACATCCAGGTCGCTATTCAACGCCTCAATAAAGCCCTCTTCAATGACCTGCTTCGTTTCCGTATCCGTCTGATTATCAACATATCGAGCCAGACCAGAAAGGGCATAATGTTCTTTCATATCATATTTGCCTGGCAGGTGACCATTTATATTCTTGGCCATGGCGACGATAGCCGATGGACCCAGGTCTACCAGCTGGTCCATATATAGCTGAAGTTCTGCAGTTGATTGTGCCGGAAGATGCATCAGGACGCTATCCAACGCCGTTTGGCTGTATGTGGATGCCTGAAACAGGATCATCATAAAGGTATAGCTCAGTATTATTCTTTTCATTGCTTTCAAGTGTACGGACTTTTGATTTAAATAATTAGACACTCCATTGACCCCGCATGGGTTGATTCACCAAACGATTAGCCGCTTCATCATCCACAAATAGTTGAGTATCCGGATCAAATTTTAAATTCCTTCCTAATCTTAAAGCAATAACTCCAAGATTAATGAGGGTACAAGATCGATGACCATTCTGTTCGTTAAGTGCAAATTTTTGTCGACTGCGTACCGATTCGCTAAATACCGTCTGCTGTGGAGCAGGATCTGGCAAAGTGGTGATCAAGCGGTCCAGGTCCTGGATATCTGAACGCATGCCTTTGTACAATTTACCTTCTGGCCCTTCAATAAACGCGGCATTTTTATCCTGGTTTGCTCCGTCTAATACGATTTTACAACCATCGGCATAAGTATATTCGATACGTCTCCAGGTCCCGACCGCATCCGGGTGCTGTTGTGGCGCATCAATTTCTACGCTGATTGGACTGGTGTCATCTTTTTCCAGGAGATATTGGGCAGGATCCATATAATGTTGTCCCATATCTCCCAGTCCTCCCCCGTCGTAGTCCCAGTATCCTCTGAATTTAACATGAACCCGGTCTGGATTGTAAGGTTTAAAAGGAGCGGGTCCTAACCACATGTCGTAGTCGAGTTCAGGAGGTACAGGATAGGGTTCGAGATCGGTGCGTCCACTCCAGTAAAATTTCCAATTAAAACCTGTCGTTGCGCTAAGGGTAATCTTTAATGGCCAACCAAAGACCCGGTTTTCTACCAATTTTTTTATGGGTTTTACGGGTACTCCCATACCATAAAAATTGCTCATGAACCGAAACCAGGTATTTAGCCTGAACATACTACCTGCCCGCTCTACGGCTCGCTGCACGGCTATACCTTCACCAATGGTTCTGGTCATTGGTTTTTCACACCATATATCTTTACCCGCTTCTGCAGCGGCAATGGAGATCAGCCCATGCCAATGCGGAGGGGTGGCAATATGTACCACATCAATGCCGGGCTCTTGTAATAGTTCGCGAAAATCAGAGAAGGTTTTTATTCCGGAGCCGGCTTTTTCAGCTGCATTTTCCAGGTGAGTCTTATCTACATCGCAGATGGCTACCAATTCCCCTTCATAATTGAAATGGCCCATTCCCATAGATCCGACACCGATAATTGCTTTGGTAAGTTTATCGGAAGGCGCCAGATAACCTGTACCACCTAACACATGACGGGGTACAATACTGAAAGCGCCAGCGGCCAGCGCTGATTTCTTGAGAAAATCGCGACGATTACTTTTTTGAATCATGGAAATTTTATTTAGGTGCCCAAAGATAAGAGATTGTCAAAGACTTGTCGGTCACATAAACGTCAATGATATTCAATCTATTTCAGGGATCAATGGATCTTCTGGACCGGCCTTGATTTACAAGATGGCATCTGTAAAACACAAATACTAACTTGGTATCATGAAAACCCCTTTCTTGCTCCCTGTTCTGATCTATATGCTGTCTGTCAATAGACAAGTTATTCTTGCCCAGACAGATGACAAAAGTGGTTTGCAACACTTTGTACAGGCAGAGCAATATGTGGCTGATCACGAATTTGACGCAGCTATCACCATATATAGCGATGCTGCCCAACAATTTATGGAGCTTAAGGATTATGATCAGGCCCTCCACTGTCAATTGATGAAGTGTGACTTGCTTATTAACCAGGGTCAATTCCAGAAAGCTGACGAGTTATTGGACACTTGCAAAGACCTTGCTACGCAGGTATCAGCAATCAGGCACAATGAGTATCAGGTAAAAATGATACTCTTGGATCAGCGTTTACCCCAAAGTGATTCCAACAAAATCCAACAACTAAAGTCAGCTGAAAGATTAATCCGCTCAGATTCAACCATTGAAAAGAATTTTGGAGCGTCAGTTTATCAGTTGATTGGTAATTATTACTTCGATCACGAGCAATACGACTCCTGTAATACTTATATGCAATGGGCCTTGGGTGAACTTTCAACCAAGGTAACTCAGGAAATGGAAGGGGATGTTTGTTTATTTTGGGCAAGATCGTTGCGACGAATCGGTGACCTTCAAAAGGCAATAAACCTGATAAACCGGGCCGTATCAGTCTATGTAAAAGTGCTGGGAGCAAATCATACCAAGGTAGCCACCGGTTATAATGACCTGGCGATTGTCCAGAATTTGTATGGTGATTTGGTTGGGTCCGGAAATAGTTTTTCGCGCGCATTAAAAATCAGGGAAAACCTCTTCGGAAGGCATACAAATGAATTTGCCACTGTTCTTAATAATGCAACATTATATTACCTCGAAATAAATCAATACGAACGGGCTTTGAGCTATGCTAAAGAAACTATTGGAGTGTTTGAGACCATTCAAAATCCAGACAAACGGTTTCATGTTGCCTCTTACAATACACTCGCCAAAGTTTATGAGACGATGGGAGAGTTAGAATTAGCGAAACTAAATTTCCAGAAATCCATATCACTACATCAAAAATATTTTCCGGGTAATGCCCGGATCCGGTTTTATTATATCGACTTGGGTAAAAATGCCATGCTACGTAAAAATTATCAAGAAGCACTGACCAATTTTCATTTAGCGATGAGTATGGCGATCCCGGGTATTGATGCGGATAGTCTTTCGCAAAACCCATCCTCCCAAGACCCCTCCAATTATCTGACGTTAAAAACCTTATGTCTGTTAAAGGCCAGAGCTTATCATGAGGATTATCATCAGTCTGGTGATACTTCCCAACTAAGCGAAGCGATCAATCTTTATCACCTTGCCGATGTTTTTGCTACCAAAAATAGAACGGAAGTTCAATACCAGAAATCACGAATTGCCTTTTCGAAGAAAAATGTGGATTTGTATGAGAATGCCATTCAGGCGTATCTGGAGATGTGGCAACAATCCGGAAAAGAAAAATATTTGGAAAGTGCATTTATCCTGAGCGAGAAAAGTAAATCACTTACGCTACTTGAGGATTTATTAGAAGTTAATGCACTGTTGTCCAGTAATCTTCCTGAGCATGTTTTACGCCAAGAAAAAAATATTCAGGATAGCCTATTGTACTATCGAGAAAAACTAATTGAAGCCATCCAAAAGGACGACAAATCAGAACAGGACCGGATAAAAGGAACCATTTTTAATCTGGACCTTCAATTTGATGAATTCAAAAAAAATATCGAAAATAACTTTCCGGATTTCTATAAAAGTAAATATGGTTTTGATTTTTTATCACCCCGGGCAATACAAAAAGACCTTAAAGCCGACCATACCCTAATTGAATATTTTGTGGGTGAGCAAAATGTTTTTGCTTTCGTCGCAACCCCAACTAAAATTGATTGTCAGATTTTAGATAAGCCGGATTCGCTGGACATTTGGGTCACTGGGCTGCTAAATAGCCTCCAATCTTTTGATTTCTCCAAACCAGTCTCGGATTCTTTCAATTTAATAAAAACCGAGCGTTATATAAATAGCGCTAATAACCTTTATCAGTTATTATGGTCTCCTTTTATGGAAGATCTTACGAAGTGTGTGGTAGTCGTTCCTGATGGCATATTAAATTATTTGCCTTTCGGAGTCCTCCTGCAGGAACCACCGGGAGCAAAGACGACTTATAAAGAATTTAATTACTTGGAAAATGACTTCACCATTTCCTATAATTATTCGGCCACTTTAGGTCACCAGATGGTGGAAAGTCAATTGACAAACAATAAAAAGTTTTTGGTAATTGCTCCTGATTTTTCTACAAAGGTCCGATCGGATGCCGGCAAGCTACTTTTTAATCAGGGAGAAGCCAACGAAATTGCCAAAATTGTACATTCAGATTTATTTACCGGACAAGAAGCAAATAAAAATTCTTTTAAAAAAGAATATCATAAATATGGATCTTTTCATTTTGCCACCCATGCCATTGTCAATGAGGAGTCGGCAGATTATTCCTTTTTATCATTTCAGGATAACGGCAATGAGGCAGAAGAACGGTTGTATTTACAAGAACTTTATGCCATGAAAATTCCTGCTCAGGTGGTGACCCTTAGTGCATGTCAAACAAACGTGGGTCCTCTATTACAGGGAGAAGGAATTGCCAGTTTAGCCAAGGGTTTTTCCTATGCCGGCGCAAAGAGCATTATCACTTCCATGTGGGATGTAGAC
>JAGQWV010000580.1 GCA_020437045.1 Saprospiraceae bacterium
ATTCCAACCAGTAGATGTTCGCATGGGTTATGTTGAATAATTTTAATAAGATTTTTGATGAGGTCCGAGGCGCAAAACGCAGATGTAGCCGTAGCTACAGCGAGTCTTTGCAACGAAGGAAATCGCAAAAAGATATTTAAATTAACGGCAATAATCGATGCGTTGGTCTACTAGCCGTAGATTTGCAAATCTTGGATAACTTTGGTGAATCAATCTCAATCCTGATGTGGAAGCAAATTATTCGTGTGACCATGATCGCAGGCGTGTTGGATCTATCTGCCGCGAGCTTACAGGTATTTATTATGAAAAGCCTCACACCAGATATACTACTTGAGTACATAGCATCCGGCCTTTTTGGACAGGCTGCCTTCGAGGGTAAACCTTTTCATATGTTTGTTGGATTGCTTGTCCACTTTTTCATCGTATTTTGCTGTGTAACGATTTATTTTTTACTATACCCCAAACTGCATCTTCAGCGATGGCGTTTTTACCTCACCGGAGTAGGTATTGCGATCATAGCATGGATAGTCACGACTCAGGTAATTATTCCCTTTTCTCTCATACCACATGCTCCATTTCATCTGGGTAGATCTTTGCTTGCCATTCTTATACTTTATGCCTGTATTGGCATCCCCATCGGGTATTTTGCTGAGAAGTACTTTCAAAACTGATGAGCCCAGATTTATCATCATATTTCATGCTTTACCCGACTTACTTCTGCTTAGGATATTAGTGACTTTCAACAGCAAAAAAAATCCCTAGCCTAAATAAATATTTTCTAATTTTAGTAAAGCCTCAATCCTATCTACCGGACTGTTTCCATCAAACCATTCCGCTGAAAGAATTTCTTAATTCTCATCAAATAAAACCTCATGAAAAACCTACTGTTATCCCCAGTTTTACTCCTACTGGCGCAGCAACTATCGGCACAACCTATTATGAGTGTTGATGGTAATACCATCATTCGTGGCCGTGTGTCTATCGGCAGTAGTGCGGAACCACTTTATCCCTTACATCTATGGCAAGATACTTTAAGTATCCATGGATTGGAAATTGCCAACTTAGGTAGTGCTAATTTGGGGTTGGATGGAGACATCGTACCCTATGGTGGAAGTGGACTGGCCTATGACCTTGGAAACAATGTCATTACTGAACATTGGGATGACGTTGTCGCCTCTGATTTTATCACTTATTCAGATGCCAGGGTAAAGAAGAATATATCCAATTTAACGATGGGATTAAAACAGATCTTGCAGTTACATCCGGTACAATTTCAATATCAAAAAATGATTACACCAGATAATCGTACGCGCTTTGGTCTGCTGGCCCAGGATGTAGAAAAAGTATTACCCAGTGTTATAATTACGGAAGATGTCGATATAGATCCGAAAACCGGAGAGACCATCCGTACACCAGCGGAATATAAATGTATGAATTACATGGAATTGATCCCCGTTCTTATCCAGGCGATCCAAGATCAAAATCAATATGTTACATCTTTGGAAAAAAGAATCAAGCAACTGGAAGGTAGGTAATCTATAGCCAAACTTTCTCCCCGGATTGCTGACTCTCCAGGGCTCCAATCAAGGTATGAATGATATTATAGGTCTTTTCAAAGGATAGTCTGGGATTTCCTTCTCTTACTCCCTGAAGAAAAACCTGGATATTCCTCCGAAACATGCTATAGCTATCTTCTATGTAACAATGTTCATAATTTTCTGAACCAAAGACATGCAACTGAAAGGTCGAAGAAATGTGCTGAAATAAATGAAAGGTAGCGACCACTCCCGTCGAAAACGTTACGTGTACCACTTCTCTATCTTTCTGACCAACTGACCAAACTGAACGGGGAACCGGATCATCCAGTAATGAAAACACGGCCTCCAGCATGTGCACTCCATATTTAATCCAGTCTTTTTTACCCACCGCCGTAACCAATTCAATCGCACCCAGCTTTTGCAGACTGTTCTTTAACAAATCTACTTCCCTCGCATACCGCATGGATGAACTGGAAAAAATAAATTTACCTTCCAACACGCTCTTTTGAAAATAAGACAAATCTGACCGATTGGCAGCCAGGGGTTTATCGATAAAAATGGGGATATTGCTTTCAATAAAAGGTCTAGCCATTTCCTTATGATAATCCGGGTCATCCCGTGCCAAAATGACCGCATCTACCTGTCCGAGCATATCTTCCAAATGAGGCACCACCATCTCAATTCCCGAAGAACAAGCAATACTTTCTGCCATGGATTTGTCCTGCGCCCATACATGAGTGACGCTAGCCCCGGAAACACCCAGACTGTTTATATGTTCATTCAGATATTGCACCACTCCGGGATAACCTGCTTTCAAGATCTCACCGGCATCGTATATTCCATTAATAATGGCTGACCAGGAATATGGATGTGCATTTCCGAGGCTCATACCTATCATACCAATCTTAATCATCGCTCCGAATTCTATTATTTGGGATAAGCAGCTAAGACCTTTTTACAATACTGTGCCAGACCTATGACATCGGCCCCCATACTCACAAATTGATAGCCCATGCTTTGCAAATCCCTTATGTTTTCCGGAGTACCTACGGTGCCTGCAAACTTACCATATTTCAAAGCGGTGTCTACGACTGTACGGCGGGCTTCCATGATTCGGGGGTCATCCCATTTTCCCAGGGCGCCGATTCCCTGACTAAAGTCGGCTGGACCAAAAAACAGCATATCATAACCTGGTAAATCAGCTATTGCTTCCAGTTCTGCAAGGGGCTCGGGGTCTTCGATCTGAAGAACGACAAATTTCTCCCGGTTCGATTGCTCAATATATTCGTCAAAATTCATCATCGTGTACAAACCATCACCATTTCCGCCATCCACAGGCCTTCGCCCCAGTGGATGAAACCGGGTATATTGCACAACCTCCCTGGCATCTTGCAAACCCATGATATGAGGGACAATAATTCCAGTAGCGTCAAGCTCAAGCGGTCGCACATAATCACTGTAACTACCTCTCGATACACGAATCATAATATCGGTATTTTGAGTTTTAGTAGCCCAAACCTGAGCGGCTATGGCCGACCAATCCTGGCCAATATGCTCCATATCTACCCATACACAATCAAATCCCACCAGGGACACAATTTCAGCTACCCGGGGATCGGTTAGATTCACTTTAAAACAATTCACCAGGGATCCTTCTCTAAGTTTACGAAGTACAGTACTTGCTTTCATTCTTCAATTAATATCTTTCTTAAATAATTAGAAATAAAATAAACCAGGGTATCAACAATAAGATCGCTGGCCATAAAACCTTTTTGCCGACAAGCCTACCAAAAATTTGGCTAAAAAGAATACTACTGAGCACCGAAACCAGCAATGAGCTGATGGCTATCCATAAAAATGACCAGGCAGGGTAACCGGTAAGAATATCCCAAAAAGCAATGGTAAATGCCATAAGAAAACCATACACAGACCCCATCATTACCCCAAAAGTGGTGGATCTTTTATAAAATAGAGCCATAAAAAACAGGTTAAATAATGGTGCGATAAACAGGCCATTGGTTTTTGCCGTAACCTCAATAATATTACCGGGCACCAGCGGAATGACCAGACTAATTACGATGACGATCACCCCTAAAATAAAACTACTAAAACGTATTTTCTTTAACTCATCAGCATCCCGGTCACTCTGTAAAAATGTTGGCAGGAGGTCCATATTCAACACCGAGGCAGTTGAATTTATTCCTGAAGAAAGACTAGACATCGATGCAGAAAATAACGCCGCCATCACCAGGCCGGACATTCCCATCGGAAATTGCGTCGCGATAAAATGAGGAAATAAAAAATCAGCACTTACTACAAGATCTTTACCCTGTGGTAATAAATTGGGCTTAAAATCATAGAACTTCAAAACCGAAAACCCTACGAACATCAAGATCGATGTCATCAGCACCATACCACCTTGCGTAATAGCGAAAGATTTCCTTGCAGACCTGAGATCCCTGGTAGACATAAAGCGTTGAATGGCCATCTGATCAGATCCCGTGGTGCAAACCCACCAGGTCACCACATTAATAAAGGCAAAAAATACAGTCAATCGTATATACGGATTGAAATTGAAAAATTCCACGCTTTGCCATTGAGGAGACCACTTTTCCGGTATCAGCCCGGAAAATCCATCAAATTGAACGGCGACCATTATAGTCGTGAGTAACGCTCCTGTCAAGAGTACCATAAATTGGATTACATCAGTGACCAACACCGCCTTGATTCCTCCCATGGTGGTATAAACAATGGTTATAAGTCCGAGTACCACGGAGATTAAAAGAATGGATTCTGATTGCCAATTCATCATGACTACCATGGCTTTGGAGGCTAAAAAAACGAGTAATGCCATCCATACTATTCTGGTCAAAAGAAAAATAATCGATCCCAATTTACGCACATGATTACCCAGTGGCTTATCCAGTATTTCATACGCACTAATCATTTTCAAATTCATAAAGTAGGGTATCAATACATAACTACCGAGCAAGAAGATGAAAGGCGCTGCCGTGATGGTAATCAGCGGCATCAAAGGACCATTTTTTATCACTTCACCGGCAATAGCCAGATAGGTTATGGCACTAAAAAATGATACATACATGGAAATACCCGAAACCACTGGATTCACTTTTCTTCCTCCCAAAAAGTAATCCTCCTTATTCTTCTGGTATTTTGAATATATCCAGCCGATCAATAAAAGAACCATAGCATATATGATCAGGATGAACCAATCAATCCAACCTGTGTGACCTTGCTGATGCTGCTCATTTGCTAAAAAAGCTTGTGCTACACTCGACTTTACATCTGGATCCGGATCATCAAAGGACTGTTCAATCAAGGGAATCAGGCTGGCATCCGTATGTTGGGAAAAAGCCTGAAAGACTTCGTAGCGTTCATTATTCCGGCCCGTGCGATAAGTCAGTATTTCTTCCAGTAATAGAGTGTCTACCACCTCCTTCTGCTGTTTCCAAAGGGCACTTAACAAATAAATGCGGGAGGGATGCGCACGATCCATTGTTCGAAGCCGGTTTTTTAATTTATCCAACACCACTGTCGGTAGATCCCTGATAAACCCCAATCCATAAGCGGCATAATGTAGTGCATTGCTATCCGCTGAAAATAGCTGATTCGCCAATCGTTTGATTGCCTCTTCCA
>JAGQWV010000581.1 GCA_020437045.1 Saprospiraceae bacterium
TAATTCCAGAGCCTCTTCCAGGTCAATGGTTTCGATGGATTGGCCTATTTTAAGGTTGGCAAAATGCGGTTTCTGTTCTTCTTCCAGTTCTTCCATCGATCCGATTTGGATCATGGGTCTTCCATATTTGGATATTTTTGCGAGAACACTGAGACCGGTTTTAGGATCTGTACCAAGGAGTCGTTCGCCTCGTGACCGTTTGGCATTTTGTATGGTATTCTCTACGACTTCATGAAAAGGAAAGTAGAAGTCTGCCAACATCTTTGTCCAGTCGAATTTACCAGCAGCAATGTGGTCAAATTTTTGTTCGATTTCTGCTGTGAAACCATAATCCATGATGGTGTCAAAATGCTCGTTGAGAAAATCGGTTACGATCATTCCGACGTCACTAGGATAAAGTCTATTAGAAGTGGTGCCAGTGATTTCCGTCTCTTCCTTTCGTGAGATCTGTCCATTTTCCAAGGTCATGATGACATATTTTCTTTCTTCCCCGGGCCGGCTTTCTTTGGTGATATAACCTCGATCAGCTTCCATAATTTTGCTGATAGTCGGAGCATAAGTAGAGGGTCTTCCAATGCCTAGCTCTTCCAGTTTTTTTACCAATCCTGCTTCAGTGTATCGGGCAGGTGCTTTAGTGAATCGTTGGATCGCCATAAGGTTTTTAAGATCCAGAACCTGTCCTTCTTCCAAGGGGGGTAGCATACCGGTAGTCTCTTCATCGTCATCGTCATCCGAAGTTTCAAGATATAATTTCAAAAAACCATCGAATTTCAAAACCTGACCGGTTGCAATCAGATTTTGATCGGGTACTGTCGATACAGCTATTCTGGCGATCGTCTTCTCCAGTTGTGCATCAGACATCTGTGAAGCTACGGTCCTTTTCCAGATCAGTTCATACAATCGCTCCTGGTCGCGATCAGCAGATATGGTTGCATTTTCTATATAGGTAGGTCGGATCGCTTCGTGAGCTTCCTGAGCCAATTCGGTTTTCTTGCCAAATCGTCGTGTTTGCAGGTATTTGTCTCCAAATTCTTGCTTGATAGTATCGGCGATCTTGGCTACCGCCAATTCACTCAGGTTCGTTGAGTCGGTACGCATATAGGTGATGTGACCGGCTTCATATAGTCGTTGCGCCACACTCATAGTTCGATTTACCCCGAATCCCAGTTTCCTACTGGCTTCTTGTTGCAAGGTAGAAGTAGTAAAAGGTGCTGCCGGAGTTCTTTTACCGGGCTTTACTTCGATGTTGTCAATGGTAAAAGTGGCCCCTTTTGCTTTATTTAAAAAATCGTGAGCGGCCTTTTCATCCTCCAGGCGATTCTCAAGATCTGCCTTGAGATCAACGATTCGGTCATATTCATTTTTCACCGGAAATAAACCTTGCACCTTAAAGTAAGGCTCTGTATCAAAAGCCATAATCTCGCGTTCTCGGTCTACTATAAGTTTTACGGCGACTGATTGAACCCTGCCTGCTGAGAGTTTTCCCTTTACTTTCCTCCAGAGTATTTCAGATAATTCATAGCCCACTAATCGATCCAGTATTCTTCTTGCCTGCTGGGCATTCACGAGATTGGTATCCACTGTCCGGGGATTGGAAATAGCTTTTTTAATGGCTGGTCCCGTTATTTCTCTAAAGACAATTCTTTTTGTGTTTACAGGATCTAGCTTCAATACCTCACATAGATGCCAACTGATTGCCTCTCCCTCTCTATCTTCGTCCGTTGCAAGCCATACTTCATCTACTTTTTTCACCCAGTCTTTCAGCTCCTTCACGACCTTGTGTTTTTCTGGAGTGATGACATACTTTGGGTTGAATTTGTTTTGAATGTCAACAGCTGCATTGTTCCTCTCGAGGTCACGCACATGGCCATAACTGGATTTGACGGTAAAATCCTTACCGAGAATTTTTTCGATGGTTTTAGCTTTAGCTGGTGACTCTACGATTAACAGGTTTTTAGACATCTAAAATGAAATTTTATCGCGGTGATGTTTTCTTGTTTATATCTTCTCCAAATTTCGGTTTGACTGCCATTTATAGTAAGCCTGATTTGGTCAGACATACCAAGTTTGCAGAGCACAAGACAGCAATTTGATGGTTTAGATCAAAATATGGGTGTCTTCATATAGCGCACAAAAATACTATAGAAATCAAAAAGTCCTAATTTCTCATGCTTAATCGAATACCAATTATCGCTGGTTGAGACCAAATCAAGTATGATTTACCGACCAATTCCTAGTTTTTCGGAATGAACTTTGACTCCAGTATCTTACCTTCTTTGACCCGGGCTTCTACTTCCTTTCGCCTTTTTTCGGCAAAGTCAGTGGCCAGCTTCTCAAACTCGAGTGGTTGTTTCAGCAGATGACGATGATAGCATATCATCAGTGCAGACGCCATATCATCCGGATAGCTAATTCCTTTACTTTTGAGAAAATGAGATAATCTACTTCCCTCGTAAAAGCCCCAGTTTACAATCATCCACTTACCAAAGCTAAAATGAATCTTATGTACGGCTATGTCTTCAGGTTGTGCCTTAAACTTTGCTTTTCCCACATTATCTACCAATAGGTCCAGTTGGGCTATGGCATCATTAAGATCTTTAGGTATGTAGCGTCCGTTTATTTTCTCCATCTGGATGCGCTTCTGATACTCTATTTCAAAGCGTTCCTGATAGGTTGTGTCCTGGGCAAATATACAGATCGTAGTCAGGCTAAAGCTTAGTGCTAGAAAGGTCTTTAACATTTTACTGCTTTTTATATTGTCGGGGCGATGTTCAATATGCATAAACAATGCCGAGCCTTTTTGTAGTGTCCTAAATGTCAATATTTAAGAATTTTTATCAAATTATACTGCTATTATGTGTCAAGTTCTTGATTTTGATGAATCGTCAGCGTCTGTTTGAATTCTTTTTGACTTTGCTTATAGTCTTTTCGGTAGTCTTTATTTGGAGCAAACATATTGGGTATCTTACTTCTATTGTCGTTTCTTCGGTCTCCCTGTCTGTGTTGTTGATTTCTTATCTGGTGGAAAGAATTGAGCCATCAAAGGTGCCGGTCTCTTACTTCTATTTTATGTGGATCGTGGTGATTGCACCTATGCTAACGATGTTGTTTTTCTTTCTTCTTGAGAGAATCTAAATTCCTGATTTCTCCATTTTTTTTCACAAGGCTACATTGGCGAATTTGGTTTCGGTTGTGACCGATCAAGATAGATCGTAAAAATGGAGCCTTTGATCTCCGTTTCAACCGTAAGGGTTGAATCATTTACCTCTTTAATTAGAAATTCCATGGCGGGATCACTATGTTGCTTAATGGATTCGCCATCAAAGTCGAATTTGAAATTGCGCTCACTCCCCAATATATTGGTCTGCATACTGGTGTCGGGCAAAAACACAAAGTATAAATCACGAAGCCGGTCTGTTTCAGCACCATTGATCTGAGCCCAATTTAGCTCCCACCTGCCACCAAGTTGTGCCTGATCGACGGTGGGTTCGTTTTTTTTACATGCCCAGATCAAAGATATCGTAGCAAGGGTAAAGGCAAATGAACCAAATTTTAGATTGATCATATCGTATCGGAAACTTTATCGTAAAGGTCTATACAAGTAATCTCTGGTAAAATACCAACTCTTCCGGGGTATCCCAACATGCCGAAACCTCTATTTACGTACAGATGTTGCGTTCCAGTGGTATAGAGCCCGGCCCACTGCTTATAAACGTATTTGCTGGGGCTCCATTTTAACCATCCCGGTATTTCTATGCCAAATTGGAATCCATGCGTATGCCCGGAGAAGGTAAGTGCGATATCTTCAAAGGATTGTACTTCTGCATCCCAGTGGGAGGGATCATGAGAAAGCAACAGTTTCAAGTCTGCTTCTTCTGTTCCCTGGTATGCTTTCTTCAGGTCTCCATAGTTCTGAAATCTTGGAGACGCACTGCTGTTTTCTACACCAATCACCGCCACTTTATGAGCTTCTACCGCTAACATCCGATGTTCATTACGGAGTAGATCCCAACCTAATTTGTCATGGATGTCGATCAGCTCACGGAAATTTGCTTGTTTTTCTTCCAGGGATCTCCATTGATGATAGTCGCCATAATCATGATTGCCAAGGACGGAATATACTCCATACTTTGCCTCAATGCCACTGAATACATCCATATAGGGTTTCATCTCTTGAGCAACGTTGTTGACCATGTCGCCGGTGAATAGCACGATATCCGCTTTTAGGTCATTGATGATCCGGATCGCATTTTTGAGCGGTTCTT
This sequence comes from Saprospiraceae bacterium, assembly GCA_020437045.1. GTDB lineage: Bacteria > Bacteroidota > Bacteroidia > Chitinophagales > Saprospiraceae > JABDMH01. The sequence goes on from JAGQWV010000581.1 coordinate 4,266, forward strand.
TAGAGGTAAAGGTGCCGGAGTGAATATCAGAAATCTGAACTATCCGGAAGCCGGTAAGACCTTTCGCCAAATTATTGATACCTACCCTATGATTGTGGATTTGGTATCGATATGGATTACGCCACATACCATAGGTTAGGCTGATCATGGGGATGGCTCCGGCCAGAACACCAAGTTGTGAAAGAAATCGGGAGCGACTGAGACTGAAATCCTTTGGTGATGAAAACTGATTGACGATCCAGGTAATAGCTCTTCGCAGGTCATCCACCCCCAGGAAAAGAGAAATAACAAATTTGGAGGCAAAAATGATAAAGACCAGTGCCCGAAGATATTGTCCTGCTTTCGTTACTCTCCAGTCTACCAGATTGGTCGCTGACGAGATGATATAAAAGTAGGCATACACTGATGAAAAGATATACAGGGCATTGAATACCAGTTGGAAACTCTTTGGCCAGGCCACACCGGAAATCTTTACTGCCTGAAAGGCATAGTAATCAATACCTACCAGCAGAAAGAGAAGAATGATCAGTCGCATAGACAAACATTTCTGAATAAGATCCGTCTATTTAAATGCCATGAAGCCCCTAAATGTTGCATAGTATATTGACAATCACAAGAAATTGGTGCCCTGAAAGCAGGTGTAAAATGAAAAACCCCAAAGTTAAACTTCAGGGTCTTTTATCGGTTGGGAAACTTTCTTACTGGATATTTCTTTTTTCCTTGATTCTGGATTTCTTACCTACGAGGCCTCTAAGGTAATAGAGTTTAGCTCTACGTACTTTTCCTCGTTTTACCACCTGGATCTCGGTAATATTCGGAGCGCAAAAAGGCCAAATTCTTTCTACACCAACACCATTAGATATCTTTCGTACCGTAAAAGTCTTTCCCAGACCTTCACCGGAAATTTTGATAACATCGCCTTTGAATGACTGGCTTCGCTCTTTCTCACCCTCAATAATCTTATAGGTCACGATGATGTTGTCACCAGGATTAAAGGTGGGAAACTCCGGTTTTTTCAGCATTTCCTCTTGTACAAACTTTATGGTGTCCATGTCTTATTGAAAGTTTTATATTTTACTTGCCTTCTAAAAGGGCAGCAAAGATAATAATTTTTTGAAAATAGAAACCATGGAGTTGTATTTTGTCCAGACTTTTTGAAGGCAAAATATTTTTGCCCGGATATTCAATGGCTTTATCGTACCAACGTAGCGAAACCATTGAATTCATTGGGATTGCCCCTGGGATCTGTATATTTTACCTGATAGACATAGACTCCTACCGCCAGATCTTCTCCTGTGTTTTGCTTGGTGCCATCCCATCCTTCACCAGGATCTTCTGTCTTAAACAGTAGCTCACCCCATCGGCTCCAGATGGTCAGCTCAAAATCCCGCATCCCGTCGGTGTATCCTGTTCCAATAAAAAAGTCATTTTTCCCGTCTCCATTGGGGGTGAAAGCATTGGGCATGTAATAGGTAACCCGCGGTAGCACGTCAATCAATGCAGAAGCCGTATCTTTACAACCATTGGCGTGTATCGCAATTAGATCCACCTGATAGGTGCCGGTATCCGGAAATGTAAACCGGGGATCTCGCTCCAACGAACGGCCGGCATCACCAAAAATCCATTGCTGCCGGATAAAATTGGAGGATAGATTGGTAAAATCTACTGTGGGATTAAAATTGCTGGGTTGATCTGGCAAGAAACTAAAATTGGCCGATGGTGATTCTTTGATTTCTATCCAGTTGGGAAAATTGGCTGAGGTATAACAACCGATGGGTGAGGTAATCTGTACACTGACACTATATACTCCCGGATCGATAAACTGATGAAACGGTGAGATCTCAAAACTGGTATTGCCATCACCGAAATCCCACTCAGTCGTGTAGGTAGAGTCAATGGGTGCCGATAAATTGTCGAAAAAGATGTCCGCCGGGCTGCACCCCACAAAACTGCTGGGGTCTACCACCACCAGCGCAGGAACGGGATAGTATGGCAGAGGAATAATTTTCGTTTCCTGGCAGAGATTATTGTCGGTGACGGTGAGCGCTACCCTATGCAAACCAGGTATAGGATAATCATACCGGGGATTTTGTTCATCGGAGTTCCCTCCTTCTCCAAATTCCCAGTGCCAGGACTCTATCCGTTCAGCACCGGTAAATGATTTGTCGGTAAAAACAGTCGTTCCCGCTTTACAGGTATCATAATCAAATTCAAAATCGGCAGTGATGGAAGGATACAGGTTTACATATATCTCTGCGGTATCGCCACAGTCAAGCCCCGGATTGACCATCATCAAACCTCGATACGTTCCGATTCCGGGAAAGGTGATTTCTGCATCCCGGCTACTCACCACTGTATTATTACCATTGATATTAAACTCCCATCGATAGGTGTCGATATATTGCTCCAGGATACTTTCATTTTCAAAGAGGATCGTATTGTTGCCACAAGAATTGATGACATACTCTTTTTGTCCCAATTGAGCATCGCTTTTTACCTTGGCAAACACGGTAGGATCACAATCGGCCACATTAAATTGAAAATCTCTACGAATCTCACCGATCAGAACCCCCTGACGGAATTCCTGTACACAGACTGCCAACACATACTGACCGATTACCTGGGGAGAGCCGGATATTAGACCGCTTCGGTTATCTATTTTTACTACTGGATCACCGGCCATCGGTGCAGAATAACTATAGCCAGTGCTGAAAGAAACGGGTGCAAAAGGTGGGGCACAAGGTGGATATGGTCGTATACCATCGCATTCTCCTGCTCCGGGATTATTCTGACCCAACCCCCTCAAGCCACCCCCCTTCAGAGGAAAACAAAAGCTGTATACCAGGCTGTCCCCTTCCTGATCAAAAGCAGAATGATCGAAATTCACATCATTGGATACACAAACGACAGTGGGAGGAAAACTGTTGAATACCGGTGAATTATTGCAGGTGGCTTGTGCCTCCGGAGTGACTTCAATAGCATAGGTTGCTCCCACATCTCCTGGTGTCCGAATATTATTGATGGTATTGTTTCTGCAGCAACGTTGATACACGAAATGATAGCTCTCTGGTGATGGCCAAATCTCCATTTGATATTCCCATTCGTAAACTCCCTCCTCTACACATAGATTGTCGGGTGGAATCAGGCAAGGGTAGTCGGGAGGGTCAATGTATCGTTTATTTTTCAGCTTGATTGTTAGCTGATCGACCAATCGTGTGCCGCGATACACGGCGATAAAGGCTCCGGCTGTGCCATCGCTTTCACCATCGAAACCTGCGGCCATTTCCTGAGGACGGCAATCACGATAGAGATACATAGTGATACGATAGAGCCCGTCCCCCAGACATTCATAACGGAGATCACCCCCAATAATGTGCTTGGCTTCAAGGACAGCTACGTTGGCTAACAACAGAATTAACGGAAAGAATAGTCTAAAGTATCGGAACATGAATGTGCTAAAATTAAGACTTTTTAAGTCACAGTTCAGTAGGTCTTAAGAACGCTCAAATGTTAATGTTTGATCTTTTTTTTTTACGGTATAACGAAAAAATAAGAAGTC